>NZ_JBHXAS010000044.1:0-37361 GCF_042727425.1 Peribacillus sp. NPDC060253 | reverse complement strand
ATTTAATTATCAACAAAGTCCGCTTATAATACAAGGGAAAAGAAAAGGAGTGATATCCATTGACGATCATTTTATTGCTGGTCATCAGTTTTGCAGCATCCTTTGTAGGCACCTTGGCTGGCAGCGGCGGTCTTATTGGCATGCCATCTCTCCTATTGATAGGGTTACCGATCCACCAGGTTATTGGTTCCGTCAAGTTTTCGAATATGTTTTCTTCTTTTTCCAGTTTTTATATTTTATTCAAGAAAAAACAGTTAAAACTGAAGGATGCACTCAAATTGATCCCCTTTGCCTTACTCGGTGGTTTTTGTGGTGGTCTGCTTGCTAATTCATTCTCTGAAAAGATGATGAATTTGTTAGCCATCTGCCTTTTGTCGATCGCTTTGATCATGAACTTCATCAAGAAACCAAAACCCTCTACTGAACCGATTTGGCACCTTCCAAAAAGAGTGTATCCATCCCTATTCGGAATCAGTGTTTACGACGGAATGTTCGGACCAGGACAGGCCACCATGCTTATGTATACCTTTTTAAGAAATGGAGCCACTTACCTTCAATCCCTGGCCTTTACCAGATTTCAAACTTTCATCAGCTGTACAGCTGCATTTATCACCTATTTCATTGCCGGTAACATCGCATGGGAGATTGCCATTTATTACACGATCGGTTCCCTTATCGGATCACAGCTAGCCTTACGTGTGGCTCAGAAAATTTCTACTCGACAGTTGAAATTCATTTTACATATGGTCACGATCGCCTTATTGATTCAATTGATCATCCGCGTCGTATTTCCTTAACAAAAGAAGTAAAGGCGAGCTCTTTTATTAGACTGCCTTTTTCTCCTTTCGCTAATGATTCTTTCTTAGTCTCGTTAGTAATATGAAGCTGATTACAGAGAAGATTAGAACGATGATATAAATCGTCTGTAGAGACAGGGTGAGTCCTTCCTGTAAAACCTTTACTACATCTTCAGGAAGCAACCTGCGTTCTTCACTGTTCAACAGTTTATTTGCCGTATCAATCGTCACCCCCGAGCCTGCTGGTGCGTGCTCGTTTAAATAGGCTTGAAGTCTCGTATTCATGATTCCTCCAAGTAAAGCAGCGCCTACCGTATTTCCTAAATTACGCATGAACATATTAGATGCTGTCGCAATCCCCCTGCGTTCCCAGCTGACAGTTTTCTGAATGACGACTAGGAATGAAGTCGAAGTCAATCCCATCCCCACTCCCACAAAGAAAGATCCCATGGCAGCCATAATCGGCCCTGCTTCTGGCTTCATCCATACTAGTATTATGCTCCCAAGGATCAATGCCCCCCCTCCAAGCAGTGAAGTCGATTTGAAACCTATTTTCATCAATAACCTGCCTGAAATCATCGATGCGATTGGCCAGCCAATTGACATGGCCGTCAATGTAAAACCAGCTACAGTTGGCGAACGTTCCATCACACCCTGAACGAATGTTGGAAGAAAACTCGACAATCCAATCATCATTATCCCAGTTGTCAGAGAAACAAGATTTGCGATCAAGATGGAGCGCTCCTGCCAGATTTCAAATGGCATCATCGGTTCGGCTGCTTTCTTTTCCTGAAGAATAAACATAATAAAGGCGATGATGGCCACTGATACTAAGGAAATGACCGGAGTTGAAGCCCATGGCCATTTTACCCCTCCTTCTACAAGGATCACCATAAGAGTAGATATGGATAAAGTCAGTAGCGTCGCACCCAGGTAATCGATCTCACGTTTTTTCTTTTCGATATTTTCGTGAAGGAAAAGCCAAATCCCAATAAAAGATAGTAAGCCCAGAGGTATATTCACCCAGAATACAAGCTTCCAAGTAAGGGACTCAACAAGCAAGCCGCCTAAAGCCGGCCCCATGACCGCAGAAATGCCCCATACACTTGATAGATACCCTTGAACGCGTGCCCGCTCTTCATTTTTATAGATATCACCTACAATCGTGGAAGCTACAGGAGCTACAGCCCCCGCCCCAAAGCCTTGTACGAAGCGATAAATAATGAGTTCAGTCATGGAATTGGCAATGCCACAAAGAAGGGAGCCAATTAAGAAAACAACGATTCCGAATAATAAAACAGGTTTTCTCCCCAAAATATCGGATAACTTTCCATATATCAAGACTGTCACGGCATTCATTAACAAATAACCTGAAAACACCCAGCTGTAAAGAGAAAAACCTCCCAAATCACTTACAATCGCCGGCATGGCTGTCGAAACGATCGTTCCTTCAATAGCATTCATAAACATAGCCAACATGATGGCAGCTAAAATGAATGGACGTTTCAATTTTTTATTCTGTACTTTTGTACGATCCACTGCTTGTACCAATTTTCGCATCCTTTCCAAATTTGCAATAGCAGTTTATAGGTTTTACCTACACCTGGAATAAATATGTAAAAAAAGAAAACTCGCCAATTGGCGAGTCGTGAGGTTACCCATAATGTTTAGCCATGCATATTCATTCAGCTGTATTTTGTTTAAATACCTTTTTCAAGATTGCTCTTCTCGTTAAGATACCTTCAAATACATGATCGTCATTCTCCACACAGACAAAAGGATGATCTATTAACAATTCCACACCCTTAGTCAATGTATCCTCAATATGCAGGCGAGGTATGTCTATATTCATTATTTCCGAAACTTTTTTATTCTCAAGATTATCAAATTCAATTCGTTCCAGTCCCAAGATTGAATCAAGAATGACTGGTGTGCTAATTAAGCCATGCAATTTATACATCGGATCTAAAACAGGAATGGCCGTATATCCACTCTTTGTCAATACCAATAGCGCATGTTCTAAATTATTGGTTACCTGCACGTGGGCCACGCGTTCAGAAGAAATCATTAAATCTTTAACGCTGGATTCCAATAAATCCCCATCATGAGTACCGATCATGTTAAAACCCCTTACCATATGTTTTTATATACAGCTCTTTCTATAGTTTAACATATGTAAGCAGAAAAGGCTCATTCCTAGACCAATAAAAATCCCAAACTGTGGGATTTTCGCAAGAGATCCTTATCCCTTACTAGTTTTAATGTTAACCTGTTTAAAACCGCATTCCGGGCATTGATAAATCACATTTTGGTTGGATTGTGCCGTCAATACATGTTCCATTTCCCTTTCCTCACCGCAAGCAGGGCATATTACCATTGGATTTTTCATTTACATCCCTCCAATTAATAAGATGTCGTTAAAATCACTTCTTCATTCAAAAAGTGAAAAGGGAACGGCTTCATATAAAATAAAAAGCCGCTTCCAAAAGGAAGTCGGCTTTTCGTGATTTTTTTTAGGATTGAAGAAGATCAAAGATTTCAATGGTAATCATATCAATATTATCGAATTGATATTTTGATGATTTCCCTTTATCACTGTATACTTCAAGCTCGAACATTTCTGTTTTGCTGAAATATGTAACTTGGCACTTTTTCACACCATCTATTTCAAAAAAACGTTGAGCAGATTCAGATTCCTTTGCTTGCTCTTGAAGACTTTTCAATCTGGTAAGAATGCCCTGTAATTGAGACATACTCCCTCTCCTTTCTGAATAAAACCTTTTCGATAGGTTTCACTATACCACACTTTTCTATCCAGTATCCACGCTGAAATAAATTCAGAATAATTTAAAACTTCATTCTTTACATGGCACTATTAACAGAATAAAATAAGGAATGGATTTTGTACATGAAAAATTTTCTGGAGGTAGATTCCATTGCAAAACATTAGTGAACTTGGTTATCGCATTTCTTTAATTGACGGTTTTGATTTGGATAGAAGAAATCGAACAGGAACATATGTAATTGCAGATACAGACATCACTTTAGTTGAAACTTCCGCCAGCCCTTCCATCCCCCATTTAATAAAAGGGCTAAATGAGCTGGGAATCGCCCTCGAGGATATTACATCTATCATTCTTACCCATATTCATTTGGACCATGCAGGTGGAGCTGGACTTTTTTTACAACATTGCCCGAACGCCAAAGTGATCGTTCATCCAAAAGGAGCAAGGCATCTTGAAGATCCAACACGTTTGATCGCAGGGGCCAAAGCTGTCTATGGCGAAGAATTCAACGAGCTATTCAATCCGATTTTACCTATACCATTTGAAAGAATGATGACTAAACATGATAGGGAAACCCTACAAATCAGCGATAATTCCTCGTTGATTTTTTATGACACCCCAGGGCACGCAAACCATCATTTAAGCATTTACGATTCCGTTTCTAAAGGGATATTTTCAGGTGACACCGTAGGTATCTACTATCGTGAACTCGATGATGACGGTTTGGAATTTTATTTACCATCCACATCACCAAATCAATTTAATCCTGAAGCAATGCTTGCCGCAGCAAAATTGTATGAAAGCCTCGGCGTCGAGCGGATATATTTTGGCCATTACGGAGTGTCGGAAAATCCAAATGAAGTATATAAACAGCTTCATTACTGGTTGCCTAAATTCGTCGAGACTGCAAAATCGGCATATAGGGATTATAACTCCTTTGAGGAACAGGTCGCAGCAACCAGTAAAAATCTTTTCACGGAGGTCACGGTTCATTTAGGGGAAAAAGGAATTACATCTGACCATCCTGTTTTTGAAATCATCGCCATGGACTTAAAGGTTTGTTCCATGGGATTGATAGATTATCTGGTAAAACAGGACAGTAAAAAGTAGAATAGTCTTCAAGTTTTTTTCCTATTCAAATGTCTTGGCTTTCTCTATAATGAGAAAGTAAACCATACCTAAAGCAAACATGGAGGAATGAAATGAAAGACGTTACGCTTTATACCCAGCCTGATTGCCCTCCCTGCAAAATCATGAAAATGTTCTTTGATGATAATAATGTCGTATACAAAGAAAAAGATATTAAAGCAGATGGACATGCACGTAAAGAACTAACGAATAAATATGGCGCTTATTCCACACCAACGGTCGTCATCGATGGGAAAGCCATTATTGGGTTTGAACTTGACGAAATAAAAAAGGAACTGAATATATAACAAAAAGTCTAGAGAAGGCTACCCTCCTCTAGACTTATTGTTTTCGCTCTCCATGTTCTCAACTTTGACGGGCTTCCCTTTAAAAAACCTCATTTCATTTTTTCACTTTTCATACTTTACGTTATTTACCTTCCAAACACCATTTTCTTTTTTCAATGTCACTGATTCAACATGTTTTTCCATTGATACAGGGCCGTCCCCAGATTCTTGGAATTCTTCCTGAACATAAATGAATTCTCCATTTTTCCCATATACAACTTCTGTATTCTCATCGTAACTGAAAAATGGGATATAATAGGGTGCAAAATCCGATCCAAATGCAGTATACCCGCCATCGACTTTCACTACATTAGCTTGAACAAACTTTTCGATGAAATCATCTGTGAAATGTTTATCCAACTTCCCTTTAATCGCCTCTTTCGTCCGTATTTCCTCACTGATCGAGCCTTGATTATCCATTGCATCTTGTACTAAAGAAAATACTTCCTCTCTATGTAGGCCCTCCGCTGAAGCTGTGAACCCGCCTCCTAAAAAAAGAAGAACACTGGCTAGACATGCAACTAAATATTTACTCATTCCTATCAGCTCCTAGTTATAGTATTTATCTCCTAATGGTTCCTATTACTGCCTATGTATTTCAATACCCGTCCAGAACAAAGCCAAACTACAAAATGCCAATGTCTTATGAGATCCTGCTACAGATGATTTTTCTTCACAATAAAAAAAGAAGATTCCATGGAAGTGAAATCTCCTTCTTACATTTATTGAAATGCATAGTAAAAAATAAAACCGGCAACCAAAATCGTTCCAACAAAAAGAGAAACGAATACCGGGTTTTTTAAATAAGGGTGTTCCTTAACAGAATCATCAAGAGTTGAATCATATCTCGCTTTCACTTTCTGTGCCCTTGCTACTGAATAAGTATAATAGAGCAAATATAAAGCCGTGATTGTTACGATTATGAGTAATATCCAAATGTAGGTGCTCAAAATATGTCTCCTCCAAGCGCGTCATTTCTGCTTATCGTTACACATTTCGAGCGATTA
The DNA here is from genome assembly GCF_042727425.1 of Peribacillus sp. NPDC060253. Classification (NCBI taxonomy): domain Bacteria; kingdom Bacillati; phylum Bacillota; class Bacilli; order Caryophanales; family Bacillaceae; genus Peribacillus; species Peribacillus sp. NPDC060253. The sequence continues at coordinate 31,296 of NZ_JBHXAS010000044.1, read as the reverse complement.
TATGCATGGATGTTTTTCTATAAAAGTGCGTCATTTTCATATAAATAACTATAAGAAAGATCAAAGAAAATGTATTCCTTATTATTAAGAGGATATGAAAAGGTCCTGATGGTTTCGCCCGATTCGATATCACTATATAAATCGGATAAAATTCCTTTTTTCTCATTGCGCATCTTTACTATATTTTCGAGAAAATAAGGTCTCCAGCTCCAATTTTTATTCATATAACTCGGTTGGACTAACCATTGCCCGTCCTTTTGAAGGATATTGGGTGATTTTTGATACCCCTCTTCATCACAAATATAAAGACGAAAACATATGGAATCCAACTTTTTCGCTAAAATACCGATAAACTCTTCATGGGAACCTACACTCTTTTGCTGCTTTAAGAAGGTTTGCATATTTTCATTGAATTGCAAAGTCTTTTGATAAACGGCTTCAAGCTTCTTGGTTTCAAGTGAAATGAAGGACTGACATTCTTGATGGAACTTTTCACGAAGTAAATCTTTATTAATGAACTCGCCTGCCGGTTTCGCCAAAAAATACCCTTGATAATACCGTCCCCCGTTCTTCCATGCAAAGCGAAGCTGGTATTCGGACTCAATGTTCTCAAATAGTAAATTTGCGCCGATTTTACGTGCAAGCATGCTTAGAGAAAACAAGATGACCTGATAGGCATCTCCACCAGAAATGCGAAGCTGGTCCAGGTTAACTTTTAAAATATTCGGGGAAATCTGCGCAATTCGGTCCAATTGCGTATCTTGTCCTAAATGATCGAAAGCTATTTTAATACCATATGTTTTAAAATAAGCGAGCACATGCTGTAAAGGATCAAAGTTCTCCGGACTGATTGTGTCTGATAATTCCAGCACAATCCGGTGCATTTCCTCAGGTTGAAAATGACGATGTAAAATCTCCATGAATTCCTCGCCATGATCCAGCATAAGCAAATTTGGATCTCTGTTAATAAATATAAGAAAATCTTCACCATAGTCTTTTATTCTTTCCAAGGCTATTTCAAGAACGTAATTATCCACTTCCACCCTATACTCTTCGGGCACAGTAGAATCGTGAAAAAAAGAGCCAAGGCTTTTATATTCAGATTGTTCCTCGTAGCGCCCTAAAATTTCATATCCGATTACCTGATGTTGATCTGCACTGAAAATCGGTTGAAAGAATGGTGTCACCCTGTCTAAATTCTTTAATATCTTTTCTGTATCCATGATGCATCTTCCCCCTAATTACGAAACACACATATGAAAAATTATACCATTAGTTTCTAGCATTGATAATAAATAATTTAAATTCCTATACTATACATCTTTTTTCAGCCCTTTAAAAATTCCTCCATCAACCACTCCTCTTAATGAATCTCTCATGGAAAAAGGCATTGTCCACAAATGGAACAATGCCTTTAGCTTTCAGAAAGGGAAGAACCATGGAATCGTGATGACCATGATAACGCCAATGAAGATCTGTATGGATATCCCGATCATGATGAAATCCTTATACTTGTAATCACCAGCTGTCATGACAAGAGCGTTGGTTGTGGCAACCCTAGGTGTGGATAACGCCAAACTGCCAGCAACAGCAAGGCATAGAAACACAGGAAGAGGATCGATTCCTTGATTTACTGCGGATGTCAGGGCAATGGGCGTCATGATAACCACCGCCGCTCCATACGGGATGAATTGACTCAGGATCAGTGTCAGGAGATAAAAGACGGCTAATGTACCATGTGCCCCGATATTACTGAATATAACGGCAAGCCAATCACTTATCATTCTCACACCACCCGTATTATCAAGGGCAGCCGTAATTCCAAACATAGATGCAATTAATAAAACAGGTTCCCAGTTAATCTTTTGGTATGCATCTTCCATTGAACGGACACAGCCTGTGATCACCATCAACAATGCGGCCGTCAATACCGATAGCATAGCAGGGATGGATTCGATCGACAAAAGAACGACCATCAATGCAGTGATGCCCAAAGCAATCCATGCTTTGCCCTTTGATTGGACAGGTGAGCCATCCTCCGAGGTACTTCCAATAACGATGACGTCCTGCAAATCAGAGGAAATCCTTTCAATGTTCTCCCATTCTCCATGTATCAGGATTGCATCGCCGGGTTTTAGTCGTTCCGTCCCGACATCCGCTTGAATATATTCACCATTGCGATTGATCGCAAGCACATTACATTGGTATTTCTCTCGGAAATGTACATCGATCAAGGTTTGATTTTCATAATCGGAATTCGGAACGATCAATATTTCCGTCAAACCAAATCTACTGCTAAGAAAATGTTTTTTTATTTGTTCTGTATTGAAATGTTTGAACTCCAGTTCATAGTTAAGTGCCAATCTCTCAACAGCTTCTTCTTCTCCAAACACCAAAATGATATCATCAGGATGCAGCACTTCATCCGCTCTTGCTGAAATCGTCAGCTGTCTTTGCAACAGCGGCAACTGCTTATCCTTTGGCTTCCGCTGAATTTCAATTAAAGTCAATTCATACTGGATAGGTAGCTGAAGATCCGACAGCCTTTCTCCCACAATATCGGAAGAGGCGGGTATATGCAGATAGTGCAATCGATCATACACTTTATACATGCCGGCAAGCTCTCCTGCCGACAATCCCTTGACACTATTGTTCGCGGCAATCGTTTTCTCCGGCAGCAACAGGCGGCCAAGTGTCAACATGAAGAATAAACCTGCTGCAAAAGCAATTAAGCCGATTGGTGTAAAGTCAAAAAATGATAATGTAACGATACCGTTTTGCCTTAAAACATCAGCAACGATCATATTGGAGGGCGTACCAGTAAGTGTTAATAGTCCGCCAATACTGCTCGCATAGGCAAGAGGCAATAAATACCTTGTCGGACTTGTTTTTTGTCGTAAAGCCATGCTCATAACAAGTGGAAGCAGAATGGAAACAATTCCTGTGCCGCTTAAAAATGCACTTAATATTCCAGCCGTCAGCATGACGATAAGCAGCGATTTCCATTCACTGCCCCCACATAAACCTAACAACTTATTTCCTGCCTTTTCCACGATTCCTGTATTTAACAGGCCGGCACCTACGATAAATAGTCCTGCCAGCATAATTACCACTTGATTCGCAAAAGCGGCCACAAGTTCATCCAATGTAAGTATTCCAAGTAACCCTAGTATGGATAGTGCACTAAGTGCAATTAAATCAGCGCGAAATTTTCCTTGTATAAAAAGCGCAATAGCGCATAGAAGTATAATCAGTGTAATAAACATTGGTTCGGTCATCATGTTACCTCCGTATAGATGTTCAATTTCAAACCGGATAAGGTTTCATTAAACACCAGTTTACATGTTTTGCATATGCGTATAGAAGCTATTTTCTTCATTTTATGTATATTGTTTGTTAGTATGAGGAAGTAACATTTTATTATTAGATAGGTTGATTAATTTGAATAAACCCATATCCAGAAGAACATTTCTAAAAAAAAGCCTCGGTGCATTGGCTACCGTAACGGGTTTAGGTATTGGCGGAAACTATTATGCCCATAATTTGGAGCCTAAGTGGTTAGAAACCAAGCATATGGTAATCAGCCATCCTCTTATCCCTAAAGGTTTTCATGGCATGAAAATGATCCAATTCAGTGATACGCATTTAGGCTTTCAATTTCAGCTTAAAGATTTACAAGCAATTGTCAATAAGATAAACCAACTGGATCCGGATGTTATTTTATTTACCGGAGATTTAATGGACCAGCCTAACAAATATGAGTCTCAACAGAAAATCCCTTCTGTTTTGAATCAGCTCAAAGCGCCACTTGGAAAGTTCAGCATCTACGGTAACCACGATCATGGGGGATATGGCTCTGAAATTTACAGCGATATCATGAAGAAATCCCACTTTACCATGTTGCAAAATACCTCCACCAAGATTTCCTTATTAACGGCTGAAGAAATATTCATAGCAGGTATTGATGATGCAATGCTTGGAAAACCCGATTTTGAAAAAGCCCTTGAAGGCATTCCAGAAGAAGCGTTTACCATTATGCTCTCACATGCCCCTGACCTAGCGGACACATCAAGTACTTACGATATCCAGTATCAAATAAGCGGTCACAGTCATGGTGGACAAGTACAAATTCCGTTCGCCGGAGCCCTTGTCACACCCCCATACGCTGAAAAGTACCGTGAAGGCACGTATGAAATTGATTCGTTAACGTTACATGTTAATAGAGGTCTTGGCACTACCCGTCTTCCATATCGCTTTCTTTCACGCCCTGAGTTAACGGTTTACGAATTCAAGGCAGAAAAAAGATAGGAAAAGAACACAGGGGAAAACTGCCAGACTTATTAACAAAACCTGTGCAACGAAAAACAACTTGTTTCCATGTATCATTTTATAATGGATTCTTAAGAATTATAGCATTAGAAGTATAATTGAGAAAACCAGGTTTTATTTACCAATGATCGGTGGTAAGTGGGACTAGGTTATACCATACTTAAGTAACCACACAGAAAAGTGCCGATACAACCTAAAACCGACACCGTTACATAGATAAGGCTATCTATGTAACGGTGTTTTCCAATAAGTTCGAGTGTTTCCATACTGAATGTGGAAAAGGTCGTAAAGGCTCCGAAGAAACCTATTGCCACAAATGCTTGTAAAGAGAAAGCCCAGCTTTCTTCCTTAGGAAAGACAATTCCCAAACCGAAAGAACCAATAAGGTTAATCAGTAAAATACTAATAGGTATTGAACCAGCTGGCAATAGCCTATTAAAAATATTCTGTAAAACATACCTAGAGGCAGCACCAAGAAAGCCTCCGATAAAAACTGATAGAACAGAAATCAAAGGGTCTCACCTCTCCGTCTATTAAAAAGGCCCAGTCCAAGAAATCCTGCAACCAAACCAAATAAAAGCGTGGCCCCAAGATACAGACCTGCATATAGCATCGATGTCTGTAGTAAATTCACCATTTCTTGGGAAAACGTAGACATCGTAGTGAAACCTCCACAAAACCCGCTGCCCCATGCTAAAAAAATAAGCGATTTCTTTTTCGAGGCGAAATAGCCGTTTATCAATCCAAGTAAAAAGCTGCCTACTATATTTATTAAGAGGGTACCAAACGGGAAGAAGGAATGGTCAGTCGTCAAGATTATGCAATAACGCAATAAAGCTCCCACTGCTCCTCCAATTCCAACGGCAAAAATGCTTTTAAACCGGCCCATTGTAGTCACCTCAAATTTTTCTCACAAGTAGATTCATTATAACAGATTAAGATGAAACAGGCTCTTTTCGAAAAAAAAACCATACTATATAAAGAATTTGAAAAAAAAGGAGGCTAATTATGCAATCACAGTATTTTCCTTACTACCACTATCCACAAACCATAATGCTCCAGAACGAATATAGAAATGCATATAGGAATGAATATGATCCAGAATATTGGAATGACGAGCGATTCTTTCCTTTCTTTCCTCTATTAGCGCCTGTAGCATTTGTTGCAGGGTTAGCTATTGGACCATTGTTATTCAATAACCGTCCACCATTCTATGCGCCATACCCTCCATACCCTCCCGCTTACCCTCCTTATCCTGCTTACCCTCCATATCAAGGTTTTCAGGGCTCCCCCCAACAATTCGGCGCACAGGCTGGAGTTTCTGAAAATATCAATATATACAATCGATAAGGAACGGATAGAAGGCGAAGGCGTCATTCAACGCCTTCTTTTTCTTTTCCAAAAAGGTGTCTGATTGAAATTTACTTTCTTATATATTTTGAAGTGGTATAATATGAAATGCATAGATGGTAAAGTGTTGGGAAATGATTGACATACCGAAGAGATGTACATGCATTTATATTTTTTACGATAATCAGCCAAAGTAGCACATCCGTCTCTATATCAATCAATATAAAAACAGGTATTTATTGAAGGAAGGCTTCATCGTTCCTTCTAACCTTATTAAGAAAAGGAGTTTCCATAATGAACCAAACGAAAGGACATTCTGAAAGGGATGAGTTTTCGATTAATTCCCTTGCCCAAGCCGTGTTTATTGTTAACAAACATGCAAAGACTGCGTTGGAGCCTAAAAATTTATATAATTTAAAAAGGCTCGCATTAAGCAAGCTTATGCAAGAAGGAAAAGCGAAGAAGATTGGACTTCATTTCTCTGATAACCCTCGGTTTGCAGCACAACAATCCGACGTGATTGTAGAATGCGGATCATATGTTTTTCATCTACCTCCCACTAAGGAAGATTTGAAAAAACTACCCCACCTCGGCAGCCGGGCAGCATCCATACGGAACCCTAAAGCTGCGTTGTCTTTATCCAAGGCAAAACAAATTCTCCAATCTTACGTTGGACAAGCTGGTGAAAAGCAACCGAACTCCACCAAAACCGAGAAAAGGGCTTACGGACGCAGTTCTGTCAAGCAACCTTTTCACAATCCCTTCCCATCCTCGTTTTTGGGAAAAGGTTCCAAGTATTAAGGGTAAATTAAACGGGCCTTGAGGTAATTCCTCAGCGGCCCGTTTTCACATTTATAATACAAGTCTGTCTATCAACTTTATAAGCTCCGCAATTTCAGGTTTGCTGATTTGTGCGTCAGCCCCTACGATCTGCCCCTTATGGCGCAAGCTATCCGTAATCAAAGAAGAGAAAATAATGACCGGCAATATTGAGAGCTCACCACTTTCCTTTATTCTTCTAGTCAAATGATGACCATCCATTTGAGGCATCTCAATATCAGTAATCACCAATTGCACTACTTCTTCGACCACTTTTCCAGATTCAATCAAATTCTCTAAATAATTCATGGCATCAAGACCATTTTCATAAAACTCCAAGTACTTGAATCCAGCCTCAGACAATGTATCAAACAGCAGCCTTCTCAATAATGGGGAATCTTCTGCAATCAGGATTCTCTTGTCTGAGTTTTGCCGGTTGCCGAGCTTTTTAACCTGCTGGATGTTTATACCCGATTCCGGATTGATTTCGACCACTATTTTTTCAAAATCGAGTAACAGTAACATTTCACCATTTAATTTTATGACCCCGATAATCTGACTTTCCAGTCCTTGATACATATCCGATGGCTTTTCGATTTGGGACCACGAAATACGGTGTATCTGTGTAACCGTATGTACATGGAAAACCACTTTTTGCTGATTGAATTCCGCGACAATGAACTTATCCTGCTCAGGAGTTTCAGATGGAGGAAACCCTAGAGCATCCGCCACATTCACAACAGGCAGGACTTCTCCGCGGAGCTCTATGATCCCCTCAACATTTGAATGGGAATGAGGGACAAGTGTGATGGGTACAGGATTAATGATTTCCTTCACCTTGATTACGTTAATGCCGAATTTATTCTTTCCGATGCCGAATTCCACTATCTCCAGCTCATTCGTTCCACTTTCCAATAATATCCCTTTGTTTGCTTCCATTGGTTCATCTCGCCCTTCTCTTACTTTTTCAATTTTAGTTCCATAAACCATTTTACTAAAGCAGAAAATCCTGCTTGTCAGTTAACTAGGCCTATCATGATTTTATCTATGAACTCATACCTAATAATTCGGTTACTTATGTCTTTTGTTTAGGGCAAAGGAAAAAAAAGAATAAGAAGGGACTATTTATTAAATTAGCTCTTCAACCAAACAAAAAAAGGAGCCTCTATCAAGCCCCCTTTTTTGTTCGGCTACCAACGTCGCGGAAACCATATCGTGGAGTTTGTTTCTTCAATGAAACAAACTCCACGATTTAACCGACATTGTATAGACATGCCGGATCGTCGCTATATACCGCACTGCAGCCCTTACAAACCCTATTCGTCCTCCTTTTAAATTCGTCACTTTAAATCCAGGAGTATTTTAGCCACTGATGTCGTGGGGCGACTTCAAAAGATACTCTCAAAAACCGATAGGATACGATTCCAGCGGGTATCCATATGATGCTTCCAGCAATGATGGGCGGGCCAAAGCCCAACCAAAATCCGCCCTGTTTTCAGTTCTTTCGCGATCTTTTCCTTGGATTGAGCCAACCTTTTTTAACAAAGTATAAAAACATCATCAAGGCAATTCCACCCATCAATCCAAGGATGAGGAAATAGCCATAGTGCCAATTTAACTCAGGCATATTTTCAAAATTCATCCCATATACACCTACTATGAAAGTCAGCGGCATGAAAATGGTAGTGATGACAGTCAAAGTCATCATCGTTGAATTCATATTATTAGAGTTCACAGACAAATAACTATCCCGGATATCGGAGGAGAAATCTCGATAGGATTCCAGCATTTCAGTCAATTTAAGAAGATGATCGTACACATCATTAAAATAAAGGTGCTGATCTTTTAAATAATTGAGACGCTCAGATGAAATCATTCTGTACAACAAATCACGCATCGGTAAAATGGTCCGGCGGAGCCTTGACATATCCGTACGCAAATCGAATAGCTGATCCATCAGGTCGTTTATCGTTTCATTTTCAGTATTGTCCTCAATGCTCCCCAATTCGCTCTCCATTTTATAAACAGGAGGGAAAAATTCATCGACGATCCTGTCAATTAGCCTGTGCATCAAGAAAAAGGGACCCTGCTTCAACATTTTATTTCCAGAAATTTCTTCCCACACCTTTTCAACTTCAGGCATTTCTTCCTTATGAAAAGTGATTATCCATTTTTCTCCAACAAACATATCCAATTCAACGGCTCTAAATACCTTTTGCCTAAGAGCATGTATCACAAGAAATTGATAGTTTTCATAAAAATCCATTTTAGGGCGTTGGTTAAAGTCATCCAGGCAGTCTTCTATTGCCAGCGGATGAAAGTGAAAATGAGTGGATAAAAGTTCGATTTCCTTGTTTGTCGGGTTGGAAAAATCAACCCAATACCACTCGATATCCGGATTATTCATTTCTAATAGCGGTAAATCAAAACTGACTTCTTGGTTTGAAGTTATCGCACAAGTCCTTATCATATGTATCAACCCTCAAAGTTTTCTTATCTTTCATTATACCTTTAATTCATTAATCTCAAAAAGTATTTCTCCCTCATCCAAACTAAATGATAAAATAGAATGGATCCGTCAAACATAGTACATAAGCTCATGAAGTTTGAAAAGGGAGGATATTCATAGATGGAGCATTTAGTTAACCCTCTAGTAAAAGACGTTCAAATATCAGGAATCCGTAAATTCTACAATATGGTAGCTGATATCGAAGGCACCATTTCTTTAACGATCGGACAGCCAGACTTTCCAACTCCAATACATATTAAAGAAGCGGCAAAACAAGCCATTGATCATGATTATACCGTTTATACTCACAATGCCGGCTATCTCGAATTAAGGGAAGCAGCATCGGAATATATTAAGGATAAATACAAACTAACCTACGATCCAGCCGATGAAGTCATAGTGACCTCTGGTGCTAGTGAAGGCATTGATATTACATTCCGAACGATCCTCGTCCCTGGGAATGAAGTTATATTACCAGGACCGGTATATCCAGGATACGAACCCATCATTAAAATGTGCGGTGCAGCTCCCATCTATGCCGATACAACCAAAAATGGATTTCGTTTGACGGCAGATATTATTGAAAAATACATAACTGATCAAACGCGTTGCATCGTTTTGCCATATCCATCGAATCCGACTGGGGTCACATTATCTGCCGAAGAATTATTGGATATTGCCGAACTCGTACGGGGCAAGGACATCTTCATATTGGCTGATGAGATATACAGTGAACTTGTATTTGATCAGGAACATGTATCGATTGCCACATTCTTAAAAGAACAAACCATCGTCCTGAATGGTTTGTCCAAGTCTCATTCCATGACAGGGTGGAGAATTGGCCTTCTGTTTGCGCCTAAATCCATCTCTTTGCATATCCTGAAGGTCCATCAATACAATGTAACTTGTGCCTCTTCCATATCTCAGAGAGCTGCCTTGGCTGCATTGACAGCGGGCAAGGATGATGCCATTCCGATGAAGAACGAGTATGCAAGGAGACGAGAATATGTATACAATCGCTTACAAGCAATGAATTTGGAAATAGTCAAGCCAAATGGTGCCTTTTACTTCTTTATAAAGCTTCCTGAAGGGTATACCTCTTCTCTTGACTTTTGCCTCAAGCTCGTTAAACAGGAAAAAGTGGCTGTAGTCCCTGGAGACGCGTTCTCTCCTCTCGGCGAAGGGTACTTCAGGATATCTTATGCCTATTCCATGGAAACCTTGGAAAAAGCTTTGAATCGAATTGAAGCTTTTTTAGCTTAAGGTTAATCGAAAAAAAAAGTGGCCTTCAATAGAATCATTGAAGGCCGCTTTTTCCATTTCCCAAAATTTCTTTTTCACCATGCTAGATACTGCTAATACAATCTACGTAAAAAACGAATTTCCCGATATCCTTCTTCCTTATTTGTCGTGGTAAGGCTCACTTCAACAATGGATCCAAGTAAATCGGCCATCACATCTTCAAATTCCTTTGAGGAGCGCGGTTTTGAAAGACCTAAACTTTTCAATTCGCGCATCAGGATTTGGAAACCGGCATTCGTTTCGATATGACTGAATTTCACCGGCAAGATTAGCGGACTTTCATTCATTAATTTAAGATCCCAACGTATGGGCTTAGTTTGATGAATGGTTTTTTCGCGTTTAAAACCTTCAATCCTGACAATATATCGACCATCTTCCAATTCCTGAAATTTCATATTGATGTCATCGAATTCACCCATAACGATCACTCCTTTTTGTAAAGGCTGTCGCTATCAGCTTATTCATGAAAAAGGAACGGTAGCACTTAATTATAGTGTTTATATAACGCCTGGGTGCCGCTATTTTCCTCCCCAGCTTCTGCCAGGCCTTCATATAAGGATTTGCTCAGGCTTAATCCTGGCGCATCCATTCCCATTCTTTCTGCTTCATCAAGTGCGATCTTCATATCCTTAATGAAATGCTTGATATAAAAGCCTGGTTCAAAATCCCCTTTGACCATACGCGGCACTAGATTGGACAGTGACCAGCTTCCAGCAGAACCTGATGAAATACTTTGCAGAACGCGGTATGGATCCAATCCCGCCTTTTTGGCATAAGAAATCGCTTCAGTTACTCCGATCATATTGGATGCTATGGCGATTTGATTGCACATTTTCGTATGCTGTCCAGATCCAGCCGGGCCTTGATGGACTACATTACTGCCCATGATTTCAAAAATGGGACGTACCGCTTCGAACGCCTCGCTATCACCGCCGACCATGATCGTAAGCTTCGCATCACGTGCACCGATATCTCCACCTGAAACAGGTGCATCCAATGATTCCATTCCTTTTTTCTTGGCTTCCTCGGCTATTTTCACAGCCAAAGATGGAGTGGAGGTCGTCATATCGATTAAATAGGTACCCGCTTTCCCATTCTCGATAAGCCCATCGTCTCCTAGGTAAATTTCTTCAACATCGCTAGGATACCCTACCATGGAAATGATTACATTAGCGTTCTGTGCGATGTCCTTAGGTGCCTTTACCCACTTTGCTCCCAGTTGCAGCAGATCGCTTGCCTTATCTTTCGTCCTTGTATAAACAAATACCTCATATCCTGCCTTAAGCAGATTTCTGGCCATGCTTTTCCCCATGACCCCTAAACCTATGAATCCGATTGCTTCGTTCGATTGCTTCACTGCAAATTCCTCCCAATCATTATGTGGAAAATAACCCTTAAATTGATTTTACCATTCCTCCGTCTACTAAATACGACTGGCCCGTTAAATATGTATTGGCACCCGAAACAAGGAAAGTAACGAACCTAGCAAATTCCTCAGGTTCCCCGTACCGCCCAAGAGGGATTTTATTAATGGCTTGTTCAGTGATCACCTCAGGAGTGACCCCTTGTTTCTCTGCATTCATATTATCAAGGTGCTGAACGCGGTCTGTGGCGATCCTGCCAGGAGCAACTGTATTGATCAAAATCTGATCTGGAGCTAACTCAGTAGCCAACGTCTTTGACAATCCAACAATTGCAGTCCGGAATGTATTCGATAATATCAGTCCCGGAATCGGTTCCTTGATGGATGAAGATGCAATATTGATGATTTTACCGCCCTGTTTTTTTAGGTGGGGCAGGCTCTCACGGATTGTCCTGATGTAGCTTAGTAAATTAAGTTCAAAAGATTGTTGCCAATCTTCATCATTGAAATCTGTAAATGATCCCCCTGGAGGACCTCCGGCGTTATTAATAAGAATGTCGATACTGCCGAACTCTGCAGCTGTTTCCTCAACCAAGCTTTTAATATCTTCCGTTTTTGTTATATCCGTTGCCTTATATGCAACTTTACCCGCCCCAAGCTGCGCTAACTCCCTTTGCACGTCGGCAAGCTTTTCTCCATCACGGCTGGCAAGCATGACATTTGCTCCTTCTTTAACCAATTCTGCTGCTATCGCCTTCCCCAAACCTTGGCTTGAAGCTAAAATCAAAGCATTTTTCTTGTTCAAATGTAATTCCATATGATTTCCTCCATTCTCGTAAAATAAAAATATATATATCCATTATATCGTTAATGCTGAAAAGTGAAAAATCTGAATAATCATCCTTGTTATTTTTTTGGTTTTAAATTGTTAAACCCAAAAAAATTGCCGGTTGGATAGCCCAACCGGCGTCAAAGGGGGAAATGAGAATGTCAGCTGCCCTACTAGAGCAAAACAACTGTGCTTGCTTTTTAAATACCCCCATTTTCTTGGAATAAACATTCTTCCTAAAAAATTACAAACAGCCCCCCCAACGAAAATTCTATGGAGGGGGCTGTTTTTCACTATTTAATTATCATTTCAAAGCGTTTACTACCGCTTCTTTCACATTATCATTCGTATCCATCATTAAAACTTCTTGAGATAGTTTTTTCATATCTTCAAGCGTAAGTTGGCTAATTAAAGAACGTGCTTTTAAAATCGAGGTTGCACTCATTGAGAATTCATCGAGTCCCATTCCGATCAGGATCGGGATAGCCACTTCATCTCCAGCCATCTCTCCGCACATCCCAGCCCATTTTCCTTCTTTATGAGCTGCATCTATGACCATTTTAACCAAGCGTAAAATCGATGGATTATATGGTTGGTATAAATATGATACTCTCTCATTCATTCGGTCAGCGGCCATCGTATACTGAATCAAGTCATTAGTCCCTATGCTGAAGAAATCGACTTCCTTAGCAAATATGTCCGCCATCACTGCAGTTGAAGGGATTTCGACCATAATTCCAACTTCAATTTTTTCAGCAACCTGAATACCATTATCAAGCAATTCCTGCTTAACTTCAGCCAATACAGCTTTAGCTTCGCGGAATTCAGCTAATGTGGCAATCATCGGGAACATGATCTTCAGATCACCGTAAATGCTTGCACGAAGCAGGGCACGGAGCTGTGTCCTGAAAATCTCCTGCTCATTTAGGCAAAGCCGAATCGCACGGTAACCAAGGAAAGGATTCATTTCCTTAGGAAGATCTAGGTACGGCAACTCCTTGTCACCGCCTATATCTAGCGTTCTGACGACTACAGGCTTTCCTGACATTCCTTCAAGCACGGCTTTATATGCCTCGAACTGTTCTTCTTCACTCGGAAAGTCATTTCTGCCCATATAAAGAAATTCTGTACGGTATAACCCGATTCCTTCACCGCCATTTTGATGAACGCCCTCAAGATCTTTCGGTGTGCCTATATTGGCAGCCAATTCCACATGATGACCATCTTTTGTAACCGTTTGTTCATGAACGAGCTTAGCCCACTCAGCCTTTTGCATAGCATAGGCAACTTGTTCCTCTTCGTAGCGTTTTACGAGTTCAGGAGTAGGATTGATATGAACTTCACCCTTTAACCCATCAATAATGATCATGTCACCATTTTCAATGGACGATGTTACTGATTTTGCACCAACGACAGCAGGGATTTCCAATGAACGTGCCATTATTGCTGAGTGAGATGTACGTCCCCCGATATCGGTCGTGAATCCCTTAACATAAACCGGGTTCAACTGTGCTGTATCGGAAGGAGTCAAGTCCTCCGCAATAATAATCACTTCCTCAGCAATCAAGCTTGGATTTGGAATATGAACACCTAAGAGATGTGACAACACCCTCTTAGTGACGTCACGGATATCCGCTGCACGTTCCTTCATGTATTCATTATCCATTTGTTCAAACATTGTAATGAACATACTTGCTGTCTCATTTAGGGAAAACTCAGCGTTGACGTTTTCGGATTGGATTCTATCTTGTATAGGAGTAATAAGTTCCGGGTCAGCCAAAACAAGTAGGTGCGCGTCAAAAATAGCGGCTTTATCCGCTCCTAAATCCTTTTCTGCTTTTTCCCTTATTACTTCCAATTCATTTGTTGACTTTTGAATAGCTTCCTTAAAACGGGATATTTCCGCCCCGACATCTTCTATGCTTCTTTTTTCAATCGATAGATCTGGCTCAGTCAGTCGATAGGCTTTAGCGATGGCTATTCCGTTTGAAGCTGCTATTCCACTAATCAAAGTGGACATTATTCTGCTAATCCTTCTCTGTTCAATGTTTCAGCAAGTGTGTTTAATGCATCATTTTCATCGCTTCCTTCGGCAGTAATCGTAATTTCTGCCCCTTTGCCGATACCTAGGGACATTACACCCATAATGGACTTAAGGTTCACTTTTTTCTCTTTGTAAGCAAGATTTATTTCTGAATCAAACTTTCCAGCAGCTTGTACAAGCAATGTAGCCGGACGAGCATGAATTCCTGTTTCTGCAGTTACTGTAAATGTTTTTTCTACCATATAAATCAATCTCCTTTAAGATAAATTAACAAAAATAGGTTATGTAAGGGGGTTTCTATTTCCACTCAGGAAAGAACTGAAAAAAGAAATGCCCTTTTCCTTAACAGAATAGCATTATCATTCCCAACAAACAAACCAAAACTATCTAGTACCTAAAAAATAGTACAAAAATATAGATGGAACTGCAACTATTACTTTTCAGATTTATTAATAATTATACGGACAATTGAGCATTTTTGGTAAAAAAGGCTCTGAAACTCAACATAATGAAAAGAACCACCGTTAATGAAACACTCCCGAGAATTCCGATAAGTATGGCAATTTGGTATTCTATTGCGATGAGCGGACTTATCCCAGACATAATTTGACCTGTCATCATTCCTGGAAGGAAAATAATCCCCATCCCGAGCATATTGTTCAAAGTTGGAAGTACTGCCGAATCGAATGCAGCATCTACATATTTCTTGACAGCCCTTTTCGGAGTCGCTCCCAGCATCAGCATCGCCTCTACCTTTTCACGATTACTGCATATCCCATCATGGAGGTTTTTAAGCGCCAACGTCACTCCAGTCATAGCATTCCCCACGATCATCCCTGCTATTGGAATGAAATATCTTGGCTCATACCAAGGAGTGAAATGGATCACCACCACATTAAAATAAAACAAGGCCGCCATGGGACCTGTCAACATACTTAGGATAACCATCCTTTTGATTTTCTTGTTGAGCGTATAGGGCACTTGCTTAAAAATATTATGGATGGAGAACAGGGCCATCGCACATAAAAATCCTAAGGAAAGTAAAGGGTGGGGATTTTCAAAGATATATGTCAAAACATAACCGGCAAGAATAAGTTGGACTGTCATCCGCACCGTAGCGAGAATGATTTGCTTTTCCCTTGAAATCCCTCTCCATTTCACGATAATCAGCAGAACGACTACAAAGACGTAGGCCGCACAAAGACGCCAGAACTCAATATCTATTATCCCATTCCCCTCCATTAATAGTCATCCTCCTTCGCCTTTTTCAGAATGATCATCTTTTCAGCACATATATCAGCAAGTTGTCTTGAATGGGTAATCATGATGACGGTTCCTTTTTCAAGCTTCACTTCTTCTAAAAATCGGCTCATAACCTTCAGTTCGGTTTCCTCATCGAGAGCTGCTGTCGGCTCATCCAGTAAATACACTTCGGGTTTTAACAAAAGTAATCTCGCTAGTGCAAGCCTTTGTTTCTCCCCGCCTGAAAGATTCTCCGCACCATCTGTTAAAGCCTTCTGCAGCTGGACCGTTTCGAGTGCCTTCTCCAATTCAGTTTCATCCTTCTTTTCCCGTTCTGTCAATTCCAAACCCATTTGGAGATTTTCTTCAATCGTTCCCGGTAAAATGAACGGTGTCTGAGACAACATTGTGACTTTACGTCTGTGCTCTATCGGATTGAGACTTTCCAGCAATTGATCTTGATAAAAGATAGACCCGCTATCCGGATCATCCATCCTGTTCAATAAACGGAGCAGTGAAGTTTTTCCTGCTCCGCTTTCCCCAGTCAAGCAAGTAACCATTCCTGCCGATATAGTCAAATTATCAATATGTAGAATGCCTTTATATCTAATCTTTTCGAGTCTAAACATCATTTCTCACGCCTGCCTCTCATACTTCACCATATCATTATAAGAAACTATCATGGTATGTGGTAGCAATGAATGTAAATTTTTTCATTTTCTTTCCCTTTTTAATAGGGTAGTATTATTCCTGGCGATTATATCCATGACAAACATGGAAAACACCTTTGAAATGGAGGCATTTTATCAATGAACAGAAATTCCTTTTTACCTTCTTGTCTGCATGTGCTACTCCTGACTGCCATTTCCCTACTCATCTTGACTGGCTGCCAGGGCGCCTCGGATATCCTGAATGATGAATCCCAACAGGAAAATTCGACATCCAATAAAGATATCCAATCCATTAAAGATTCTTCTAATGAAGAAAAGGGCCATACATTCACAGCCAAAATCATCAGGGTTGTTGACGGAGATACAGTAAAGATCAAAATGCCTAATGGAAATGAAGAAACGGTCAGGCTTCTATTGATAGATACCCCGGAAACCGTGCACCCATCCAAGCCCGTTCAGCCTTTCGGCCCTGAAGCGAGCAAGTTCACCAAGGATTTAATGCCTGCCGGCTCGAAAGTGGAAGTAGAACCTGGTATTGGTGAAAGAGATAAATATGGCCGGCTGCTGGCCTATTTTTATGTAGATGGAAAAATGGTGAATAAACTCCTGCTTGAAAAAGGACTGGCCAGGGTCGCCTATGTTTATGCACCGAACACTAAATATCTTGATGAATTGGAAAATATTCAGAAACAAGCCCAAAAAGACCAAATCGGTATTTGGTCAATTGAAAACTACGCAACATCAAAAGGCTTTGATGATTCGAAGTCCAAAGAAGTATCAGTGGAAAAGACAACTGTGAACTCATCTTGCAACAATCCAAAAATTAAAGGGAATATAAACTCTAAAGGCAATAAAATCTATCACATCCCTTCTGGCCAATATTACGAAATAACTAAACCAGAAGAAATGTTTTGCACAGAACAAGACGCACAGGATGCCGGATTCAGAAAATCACAGAGTTAACAAAATGGTTTGAGCAATTTGTCTACCTTGGAGTGTTAGAGGGAATCAAAATGAGTGACAATGAAGCATTTCGTTTTAGCTTTTCTCCCCCACTTCCTGGTTTTTCAAAAAAAATAAAAGGGCACGCCAATACTGCATGGGCGGATGCTTTGGCCAAACTGAAATTCGATAAAAGACAAGAGTCCTTCACTTTTAGCTTTATGGTGAAAGGGCTCTTTTTTTACGTAGGTTTTTTTTACGTAGTTCATATAAATGAAAAGTTCAGTAGAAAAGGATGAGCAATTGCTCCATCCCTCAGTTTGTAGACAAAAGAAGGTCCATCTAAATTTCAAAACAAAGTTGATAGGAACAGGCATACGAGACTCCTGAGGGAATACGCGGCCAAGGGCGTATCAGCGCCGAGGAGGGCTCCCGGACCGCCCGCGGAAAGCGAGTGCCTGGGGGGAAATCAACGTCAAAGAACTTAAAATCCATCGGAAGAAGAATGAATGAATTATTTCGGCTCATCCAATTTTAGGATGTGTTATTCATTTGGTCACCCCCACATTCAAGATCACTTGAATGTCCCTTTTCATTTCATAAACTTTTGATTTGCCGCCTGAAAACCCCCCTTTTATTCCTTCCATTTTTCAGTTATGCCTTTTCGCTATAGCCGAAAAAATTATATACGGTAGAAGCACCCGGGAATACACGAAAGTGCACTTTTCAAAAGGTAGCCATGCATAATGGAAGATTTCTCAGCTCTAGCAACAAAATTCACGCCGATGATCCATCATATTATCCGATCACTTTCCATCTATAAAAACAAGGATGAATATTACCAAATAGGGTTGATTGCCTTATGGGAGTCAAATGAAAATTTCAATAAGGAATACGGACAATTCCATAACTACGCTTATACTGTAATCAAAGGCCGAATTCTAAACGAATTAAAGCGTCATCATAAATATGAAACCCGCAACACACCCATTGATTCCGCCACCCTAGAGATTAAAGACCCTTTTTCAAAGCTCGAAGAAGCCTTCGCCATCGATAATTTCCTCCACTACACGGAAGGCTTGACACTGAATCAGCAGCGCTGGCTCTTGCAGACGTACTTGGGAAATAAAACAGTGACAGAAATTGCCGAGATATATCAGGTAACTGCCGCAGCCGTCAAATCATGGAGAAATTCCGCATTAAGAAAATTAAAAAAGCAAGTGATTTTCCATTGTAAATAACATTGGGGTGGCTCATCATATGAGCCACCCCGAATTTCCTTTTCATCAACTTCTCGCTTCTTGTAAATACGTATAGATTATCTCTCCATTATGGTGAGCATTTCCCCGAAAATGTTTAAAGTCTTCCCTTTTCACAAGAACCTCTCGAAAACCTAAAAAATCTTCCTTTGATATCCTGAATTCATCCATTTCACGATTTGCCAGTTTATCGAGTACATCTTTTGCTTCTTCTGCATTCAAAATATTATCCTCCTTACATATCAATTGTTTCTATCCGTATTCAGACAGGAGAAATTCCGTTTCCATTTTATCATAAGCTTGGCTTTAAATATAAATCGGAATTTTTTGGGGAGCACTTGCTACATTATTCTTTACGAATGCTATAAAATAGTGCAAACTGTATAGTAAAATATCATAATGTAAAATGATTGGTATTTTTTGTACATAGGATTACATACTGGCAGCATAGCTGCGCTTACAAGTTATACCAAATGATGCCAATTCATTACAAGACTGCACTCCCCCCTTTAAATGTTTAGCTTACCGTACCGACAGTAGAGATATCTTATTCTCTTACTTGCACTCCCAACGTCAAAATCTAAAAGGCAAGATGTTCGAATAATCCAATTACTCCATAGTTACTTTTTGATCATTGGAAACAAAATGGGAAAGGATGATTACCATGAAGAAAGCGGAAGTTGGAAATATCATTGAATTTAGAGAAGGCTTGAAAGGAATCGTCGAGAAAGTGAACGAAAACTCAGTGATCGTGGACGTCACGTATATGGAAAATTATCGTGATTTGGAACTTGAACAAAAAACCGTCGTCAACCATAAAAATTATAAAATTATAGGTTAACTCAATGTAATCTAACGGAATGGTTTCTCAATAACCATTCCGTTTTCATTTTTAGTAATCATCCTTTTTTGTTTCTCTGTTATTTTTTGTAACAATTTTCATTTCATACCGTCTATTCATTAAAGGTGAAAGATACGTAAGATTACAGGAAATGTTTACATTGATAATGACATTAGAAAGAAGTGATCAAAAGAGATGTTTATTTGGACACGTTATTTAGGCAGTGCCACATTAGCAGCTTTACTGCTGACTGGCTGTGGATCAACCACAGACGAATTCACAGAGGAGCAACAGGAGGATTCAGTAAAAGAGGAAAATGAAAACCATTCTTCTCATGGGGACAATGGCAATATCGGAAAAAACAACAAAGTAAGACTGATGGAGCAAAACTTGCAATATACGAGTAATGGGAAAGTGAAAGAAAAAACTGCCTTTCTAAAAAAAAGTGATAATCAACCGTTCAGCCTCTACGTTTTGCAACAATTTAAGTTAAGTGCTGAAGAACCAGGAAAAGATATCGTTTTCCTCACTGAAGATGACTCCATTTATATGAGAATCGAATTGTTGAAGGAGGATGTCAACTGGGATGAAGTGGAAGAAAATGTTCAAGCACAACTAAAAAGTCTTTCAGAAACGATTAAGGAGCCAGCACTTAATGTGGAAAACGGCACTGGGTTTGAAGTGGAAAGTGGGGATGATGTGATTACTTCCATATTGCTCAAGGATGAAAAAGCACCCGTCCGCTTAACAATGTTCACGAAAAAAGATAAGGATTACCGTGATGCTTTTCTAGAGATGGCCAAGACACTGCTGAAAGAATGATCCCCCATTAAATTCCGGGAAGGAGAGCAAAGCCCCCCATTCTTCGTTACTCCTTCCCTGCCTTACTTTTCCAGACCAGCATTAAAAAAAGCAGGCTTATGTATCCAAAAACTGGATAAATATATCTTAATAACCTTCCATATCCGAATTCACCTATGATCAAAGCTATAAAAAAAATCAAAGCGATGATCAGCATGCTTGGCAATTTAATATAACTGCTGATTTGGCGCTGTAATCCATATATGTTTCCAATGACTGAAGTGAATATTTCCCCGTATATCACCAAAATAAACATCCAATATAACTGCCCGGCTGCCGTTCTCATGATAACAGCTGAAGGAATTTCATAACTATTCACGTCTGGAAGTGTCATAAGTGAAAAATGCCCCGTTAATAAAATGATGGTTAGAAATATGCCTCCAAGAATCGCACCGTGTTTGATGACCTTCTCATCCCGGACTTCATACGCAACCGGAACCAATACAGCCTGTGCCAAAGCAAGGTTAAAGGCTGTATAGGCAAATGGTGACAAAATTGTTTTCAATGTGATCACTTCATCAGGAACCATTGTAAGGTTCTTAAAGAAATCTCCATTTCCCAAGGTCGAGAAAAAAAGGATCAAACTAAAACAGATCATGATTGGTACAACAAATGAGTTTACAGTGAATACACCGCGCATTCCCATCATCAAAACCAAGGTTGCCAGGATGATCGTACACCAGCTTCCCATACTTTTCGGCAAGCCAAGTTGTTCTTCGAAAACGGCACCTGCACCGGAAATCATGACCGCTGTCACCCCTAACAGCATGATAAGGAAAAAGATATTGATGATCCCGGCCATTTTCTTGCCAAAAAGAAATTGATTGAACTCCTCATAAGAAGATGCCCTGATCCTCGAGGATATGAGCATGATTTTCGTTCCTGTAAAAATGAAAATATAACCTGCTATTAAAATCCCAATAAAGCCATAAAAGCCATAACGGGTAAAAAACTCGACAATCTCTTTTCCAGTTGCAAAACCCGCACCCACCACTGTCCCTACATATACGGCTGCAATCTGAAAAATTCCTGACCACCTTGACAGCATACTCTCCCCTCCTCCCTACATTTATATGTAAGGAAGATACATTTAAGACAAGCCAAGTAATATTCCTGAAATAGCAGTTTTTTTCTTGGCTTAAAGGCATTAAAAAACAAGTTTTCTTTCTAACATGTTGAGTTCAAACATTCCCTATCCACTCCTTTCGGCATATCACTCTGTGGGTAATCCCCAACGGCCTTCGTAATGATTTTGGGGGATGATAGCCAATTTAAAGCGAACACGCCCTTTCTCTTGGTATGGGAAAGATAAAAACGCTTAAGGAAGCATCCTCAAGCGTTTTTTTGAAGCATTGATAAAATCCGGTATCTAGTAAATCCCTACCTTTTATAATGCTTTATCATCGACATTGGAAAGCCATCCGTCTATTCCCTTCACAACTGACTGAACTGTCCCCTCAACAAATGGAGATTCCAAATTCGCAGTATCCACGAGTCCAAGGAAAGATTTGCTTCCACCAAGTTTGCACAAATTCAAATAATCCTTCCAGGCCGTTTCATCTTTTTCAGCCGACCTTTTCCAGAATTGGAATGCACATATTTGGGCCAATGTATAGTCGATATAATAAAAAGGTGACTGATAAATATGGCTTTGTCGCTGCCAATACCCGCCATTCTCCAAGAATTGATTGCCTTCATAATCGCGATGCGGCAGATATTCCTTCTCGATTTTACGCCAAGCCTGCTTTCTTTCAAGAGGGGAGGCATCAGGATTTTCATAGACAAAATGCTGAAATTCATCAACGGCTACCCCATAAGGGAGGAATGTAAGTGCCCCACTTAAATGGGAAAACTTATACTTTTCCGTATCTTCCTTGAAAAACAGCTCCATCCATGGCCACGTAAGGAATTCCATACTCATCGAATGGATTTCACAGGCTTCATATGTAGGCCAGTAGTACTCTGGAATATCGAGGTTACGGCTCCGATACACTTGGAATGCATGTCCTGCCTCATGTGTTAAAACATCTATATCCCCGGAAGTCCCGTTGAAATTAGAAAAGATGAATGGTGCTTTATAATCTTCTATAAAAGTACAGTAGCCCCCGCTTTCCTTTCCCTTTTTCGCCACAAGATCCATCAGGTCATTTTCTATCATATAATTGAAAAACTCATTCGTTTCAGGCGAAAGCTCTTGGTACATTTTTTTCCCATTTTCGATGATCCACTCAGCATCTCCCTTAGGAACGGCATTGCCCGTTTTGAAATGAAAATTCTCATCATAATAGTACAGATTGTCCAAGTCAAGGCGTTCGCGCTGACGGCCCTTCAACCGGGTAACAAGCGGTACCACTTGCTCTTTCACCTGTTTTCGGAATGCAGCGACCATTTTTGCATCATAATCAGTTCTTGTCATTCGATAATACCCAAGTTCCACGAAATTCACATAACCTAGCGCTATCGCAATCTCATGCCTCACTTTGACGAGTTCATCGAATATTCGATCCAATTCCCCTTGCTTTTCTTCAAAGAAGCCATAATATACCTCACTTGCATTTTTCCTTAATTCACGGTCCGCCGACTCCATAAAAGGCTGAAGCTGTGCAAGTGTTAGTTCCTTCCCATCAAAGTGAATTTTTGCGGAAGCAATTAATTGCGAATATTCGCTTGATAATTTATTTTCTTTTTGCAGTTGTGGGATGATTTGAGGCGAAAAGGTTTTAAGTTGGGCCTCCGCCAAGTCAAACAGTTGATTACCCCATCTCGCCTCAAGCTCCTTACGATATTTTGATTGAACAAGTTCATTGTAAAATTTTGAAGTCAATTCTTCCATTTCAGGGGAGAAGTCATCTACATAATCATTCTCCGCTTTATAAAATTCATCATGTGTATCAATCGAATGTCGAATATAAACCAAATTAAACATCGTACCTACATAGTTTCGAATTTCATTAATTTCTTCCATGGCTTTTATTTGTGCATCTGCATTTTTAGCACCCGCAAATTCCTCTAAAACCTTCATGAAACGGGTTTTAATTACATCCATTTCAGGACGTTTATATTCATACTCATTAAATTTCATATGTACACTCCTTTACACGATTTAACACCATTTTTTTCTTCAAAATCCAGATTGACGCTAACACTCAAAAAATCATTTATTTTTAGACATATTCTCCTTAATCGTGATTTTCGTAATATACTTAAATTCGCCAATCAACTATTAAAAACCTTCAAGTCCTAGAATCAAATCAGGATTTACTAGCCATGATCTTCATCGCACCCTCATGCACTTAAACATAAAAAACCAGCACCAAATATAAAACGAGGGTGCTGGTTCATTAGCTAATTTTGAGCGGAATAGCCGATTTTTTTAAGCAATTCTATCACGGTAGCCTTTTCATCTTGCGTAAGTACACTCATGATATCATCGATTCTTTTTTCATGCTCCGGAAATACCCCTTCAATAAAGGCCTTTCCTTTTTCCGTTATTTTGGCAAAGGTTACACGACGGTCCTCTTTACATGCTATTCGCTGAAGGTATTCCTTCTGTTCAAGTTTATCCACGACATAGGTAATGCTGCCGCTCGCTAGCAGGATCTTTCCACCTATTTGTTGAAGAGGTTGATCGCCTTTATGATAAAGTAATTCCAGTACGGCAAACTCAGTGGGATTCAAACCCTCTTCGGCTATATGTTTATTTACCACATCATTAATTGATCGATGAGCTCTAGACATCACAATGAACAGTTTCAAAGACTGTTGGATGTTATTATTCTCCATAACTTCACAACCTTAAAAGTTTTTAATTAAAATATCTTGAATTAAAAGTTATTATATGACATTATGGCTTGTTTGTCAATTTGCCCTTCAATAGTATGTACTATTGTTTAATTACACAGTTTGATATACTTGAAAAAAAGTTAAAGTAGTGACAAACATGAAAATAAGGCATAAATTCAGCACATATTTATTTATTGTTATTTTACCATTATTTATTCTATCCATCATTTATTGGATGCATTTAGAACGTTCCATCCAAAAAGAAAGACTGGAACAAGCTGAATGGGCGGGAACGGTTTATCAAGAATACATAGACAAAGTAATTAGTGAAACGAAAAAAAATCTTGAATTGCTGAGCCTTAGCAGCTCTGTTCTTTATTTGGATGATAAAAAAACCGAGCATCTTATGAAATGGATCAAGGATACAGATCCGAGGTATGCAGGAGTATATTGGCTAAATCAGGATGGCGTTTCCATATCAGGGACGAATCAGGATTTTTTTCATTCCTATTTAATTGGACAGGATGATATGGACCGTGCAGTAAAAACTCAGAAAGCCGTTGTTGTAGGAACTAAGGAGTCAAATAACTCGAGTTTACATTATTTCACCATTTTCGCTCCCATTCTGGATCATGATAAAAAGGCCCAAGGGTTTTTATTGGTCCAAATTAGTTTGGACCATATGGAAAAGACATTAAAAATGCTCATCCCTGATCAGACCTTGATGCTGGAATCAAGCGATAAAACACGAATTTTAGATATAAATGCTGGAGACTTTGCTGGACGTTCGCCATGGGTGGATGTTCCTTTGACCGAAGTGGATTGGACCCTTTCCGTCAAGATGCCTGACGCGCTTAACACAAATAACATGAATGTCTTCTTGATGTTTGTGTTTTTCACCTTCTTTTTTACTCATATGATCTATACCATCGTTGAGGAACTGATCGTCCGTAGCAATACGAAAAACCAAAAGTTATTAATCGATAGGCAAAAAATAGATTTTGTCGGTACATTGGCTGTGAGTACTGCACATGAAATAAGAAATCCACTTACAGGCATAAAAGGACTGGTACAGTTACTGGGTGAAAAGCACCCTGAAGAACAAGATCAGTTTTATTATTCTGTCATCAATAAAGAAATAGAACGGATCAATAGTATCGTCAGCGAGTTTTTAATTTTAGGGAAGCCCATGGCCCAGACTTTATCCTTATATGATATTCGCAGTATTATTGCTGAATTGAGACCAATAATAGAATCTGAAGCACGTCACTTTAATATTGAAGTGGAATGGAATATCATAAAGGAACCGATCAGGGTTCATTGTACGAAGGACCAACTCAAACAAGTCATTCTTAACATTGCCAAAAACGGTTTCGAGGCCATGGAGGTTGGAAAAGAGTTAAGGATACGAATTTACCATGAAAATGAACGGGCGAAAATCGTAATCATCGACACTGGGAAAGGACTTAATGAAAAAGATATCGGCAAAGTGTTCGAGCCCTTCTATACATCGAAAAAAGAAGGTACAGGATTAGGGCTATTTGTGTGTAAACGAATTATTGATTCATTCAGTGGAACCATCGAGCTTACAAGTAAGCCTTTAAAGGGTACAACTGTTACAATCTGCTTACCACTAATAAAAGAACATCCTTAGGCATTCATTGAAGTATATTCTTTATAAGAGACAGGACAAACGATTCATGATTGATGAACCTACATATGGTAATGTAGACATATTTATACAGGAAGAAGGAAATATACATATGGGAAGTATCTCTGCCGTTAAAACAAACACAAACAAACAAGATATGACTCTGAAAATTATGATCATCATAGGCATTTGCCATTTAATGAATGATTCTCTTCAGGCCGTTGTACCGGCCATGTTCCCTATCCTCGAGAAATCAATGTCGCTAACGTATACACAGCTGGGGATGATTGCATTCTGCCTGAATATCGTATCATCACTTCTGCAACCTGCTGTTGGGTTCTATACGGATAAAAAACCCCTTCCCTATGCATTGCCAATTGGATTGACCAGCACACTAATTGGGGTCATCATACTTGCTATTGCCCCAAGCTATACCATTATCCTCGGTGCAGTCATCCTGATGGGCTTCGGGTCTGCCATTTTCCATCCGGAAGGCTCTAGGGTTGCCTACATGGCAGGAGGTCCAAAGAGAGGCCTAGCACAATCGATTTATCAGGTTGGCGGGAATAGCGGGCAGGCCCTTGCCCCACTCATCACTGCCATCGTGCTTGTTCCATTTGGCCAAAAAGGTGCACTCTGGTTCGCCCTGGTTGCCTTAACGGCCGTTATTCTATTACTGTATATTGCCAAGTGGTATTCTCACAAACTTGTTCACTTCCAGCCGAAAAAGCTGGCTGCAAAAGTCATCAATAAAGAGCGGTCACATAAAGTGGCCAAAGCATTGGTTTTAATTTTGTTCATTATTTTTGCACGTTCCTGGTATGTATCAGCCATGACGAACTTTTACAGTTTTTATTTAATTGAGCAGCATTCATTCACGATTAAATCCGCTCAGGTTTTCCTATTTGCCTTTTTAGCCTCTGGTGCTGTAGGTACGTTTTTCGGCGGACCGCTTGCGGATAGATTCGGACGCAAAAATGTGATTTTCTATTCTTTCGCTGCCAGTACGCCGCTAACCGCACTTTTACCATTCGTACCTCCTACAGCTGCTTTTATCTTGCTATTGATAGCAGGATTCATCATAATGAGCAGCTTTTCGGTCACTGTAATATACGCACAGGAATTGGTACCAGGTAAAGTCGGAACGATGGCCGGTTTGACAGTAGGGTTAGCCTTTGGGATGGGGGCCATCGGATCCGTATCATTAGGGACCATTGCGGATATGATCGGAATCGAATCCATGATTAAGCTGGTGGGATTCTTGCCATTGCTGGGAATCATCGGCTTCTTGCTGCCGTCAGATCTAACATTGAAAAAATGGTATGCCGAAGAATGATTCACATAAAGCATGCATGACTGTAAAACGGATTTTTCCTTGGAACCTATTTATTATGATCTCAATACAATAAATTATTGTTTCACCCAAAATTTTCAAATTAGGTAGTGATATGTTTCATACAAAGGAGAAATTTATGAGTGGAGTCTTATTAGGCAGCATCTTATCTGCAATGTCTACAGGTTTCGGTGCGTTACCGATCTTGTTCATTCAAGGTTCGATCACACATCGATTCAGAGACACGCTTCTGGCATTTACCGCTGGTATCATGGTGGCTGCTTCGTTATTGAGCCTGATTCCGGAGTCCCTTGCCACCGGAGGGTATATACAGCTTGTCATTGGGGTTTTTCTCGGGGTAATGACATTAACGATCATGGAAAAAAATATTCCGCATATCGATCTCAGCCATACGAAAAGTGGTATTCAGTTCGATGAAAAGGCATTGCTTATCATCACTGCCATTACTCTCCATAATATTCCTGAGGGGCTTTCTGTTGGGGTCAGTTACGCCTCGGATACGGCAGATACGGGTAACTTGATCGCCTTTGCCATCGGCCTGCAAAATGCCCCGGAAGGTTTACTAGTCGCCTTGTTTTTAATCCACCAAAAAATCGGAAAATTACTAGCGTTCCTCATAGCCACCTTAACTGGTACCATCGAAATAATAACGGGTTTATTAGGTTTTTATTTAACCTCTTACATTGGTTTCCTTGTTCCATACGGCCTTGCTTTCGCCGCAGGAGCCATGCTTTTCATTGTTTATAAGGAATTGATCCCTGAAAGTCATGGGGATGGAAATGAGCGCACTTCCACTTATTCCTTTATTGTCGGTCTATTGTTCATGGTTATATTATTGGAAGTTTTGTGATTTCCGACACGTCCGGCTGGCTCCTTAAAGTGAGTCAGCCCTTTCTTCTTAAAATGCTTTGGATTCCATACACGGCTTGTACAAAAAGATTTTACAAGTATTCAACTCAGTTGAATTTCGGCTTCAAACCGTATATGTATATTTCTTGAATTATTCTCAGAAATCTTCATAAAGTTCAAGTTCGTTTCCGTTTGTAACGAACAACTAATCATTTAACCAAAAGTGAATTTCTCCCTACCGCTTGGTCGTGCATGCATTTTAGTTCTATTTAAAATGTAATATCCCCATGGAAGGGCTTCTGAACAATTACAACCATATCTTCTCGCTTGTTTCTCACTTCCACTGACGAATGATGCTGAAGAATCAAATACTCATTTATAAGTTTATCAAGTTGCTCGCTTTGGCGAAGGGTATACTCATGACCTATCCCATACATTTTTGCCAACTCCATCATTTCCCAACGCTTCATTCGAATCTCAGAACAAATTTCCGTTGCACACCTAGAATTCATAACTACATTCACTACTCCTGCCCTTTTAAAGTTACATCATAATAATGAAGTATTACAAAATATTCCTTATATGTAAATAGATTCGCAAAAAAAGACAAAACTTCTTAAATTGCGATAAAGCTTGACCTGCCTGCAGACAGGATATGACGGAAATTTCTTGATACGGTTGACCTGATATGTTGCCCTTTCGAACCTGATTCGAAAGTTCTCCCCTTTGATTTTCACTGTACGTTAGAATCCTTCGTCCGTTCACTATCATAGATAATAAGTACAAATTTGAGTTTCATCCTTTCAAAATTGGTACAACTTATTGCTGCATCATAAAGATGCGAAAAAAAAAGGAATCCATTTGAAAAAGGATCCCCATTAACAAATTGATTAACTGAACAGTGGGCAATGTTATTCTCCCCACTCTATTATCAATACTCGAATGGCAAATATATATGAAAGCACGTCCCTTTATCTACTTCGCTTTCGACTTCTATATAACCATTGTGTTCTTCTATGATTTTATAGCTGACCATCAGCCCCAGCCCCGTTCCCCTATCCTTCGTCGTATAAAAAGGTTCACCTAACTTTTTCAGCTTTTCCGTCGATATCCCCATACCTTGATCAGTAATTGAAATACAAATGTGTTTCTCTGAATATCTGCTTGTTTTAATTCGAACAGCTCCACCATCCGGCATGACTTCCAATGCATTTTTAATGATGTTAATGAATACTTGTTTCAACTGGTTCGCTTCACATAAAACAGTAAACTCTTCTTCTTCGAAGTCTGTTTCAAATTGGATATTTTCCAGCAGTGCCTGAGCTGCAAGCAATTCTAGTGTCTCTCTCAGAATGGTATGAACATCTTGTTTAAAAACTTTTAGCGCCTGTGGCTTTGCCAATACCAAAAATTCCGTAATAATGGTTTCGATTCGCTTAATTTCGGATGTAATCACATGAAAATAGGTGGTAAAATCCCCCTTAACACCATCCTCAAGCAACTGGATAAAACCTTTTAAAGCCGTCATTGGATTCCTGATTTCGTGGGCAATCCCTGCCGCCAGTTCACCCACGACATTCAATGTATCCGATTTACGGATCTGTTCCTGCATTTCAAGATTTTTACTCACATCACGGAAAATACTTAGATTCAGGTTCGAATATAAATTTTTCCTCGTTAAGAATTCGATATGCTTAACTCTCCCATCTTCAAATGTTATCGGAATGATGGATGAGTAGACCTCATGCTTGTATACATTTTCAATGTGTGCGTTCACGTCAGGTGCATTTCCAGGAATTTTCTTAATGAATCCCTTTACAGACAAAGAAAGTAGTTTATCCTTCGATATTTCCAATATTTTCTGACCTGCTTCATTAATATCCGTGAACCCTTCATGATTCCATAAAATCAAGCCGTCCAAAGTTCCCTCGAAAATTTTCCTGAATTTCTTTTCACTATCCCTTAATTCCTTCTCAATCAGCCAGCGTTCGCTGACATTTCGAAAAATTGTTACGTTATACCCATCACCTTCATGTTTTTTTGCGGTCAATTCAAGTAATTTAATTTGATGATTCGGCATTTTATAAATCAGTTCGCCCCTCACTTGGGTGTCCCTTTCAAACGTTTCCATCATCTGGCCAAAATGATGATTGTTGCTGTACACATATTTCCAGATATAACTCCCTATCAATTCCTCCCGGCTGGATTCAAATATTTTACATGCTGATTGATTGACTCGAAAAATAATCCCGTCATCATTCCAAAATATAATCGCATCCATTGACTGGTCGAATAGTTCCGCAAAAATCCGTTCGCTCGTCTCTAACTTCTTTTCTATTAAATTTGATTCTGTAAGTCTTCCTAATACCGACATGTATAATTCATTTCCGACCGTAGAACTAATGGAAAATGTAAAATGATGCGGTACATCCCGGACCATTAACTCTACCTCTCCTTTGAAGTTCGACTCTGCGTAGACACTTTGTATGCTTTCTTCCCAATAGGTCTTGTAATCCGGGGATATGAGATCCATCATATTCTTTCCGACAATCTCTTTTTTTGGGATCCCTAAAAAGTGGATAAATGCATGATTCACTTCCATGATGATTCCCGAACTATCGAAAAGGACGATACTTTCTACCGCTGCATCAAATATGTCCAAAAACATCTGCCTAGACATTCTTGTTTCCTTGGAGAAAGAAACATCCAATGTCACATCTTCCAATCGATAAATTTGCTGCCCTTCGGAAAGTTCACCCATAAGCACAAATTCAATTTGCTTAAGGGCCCCCGTATGAAGCTGGATCATCTTTCTTTCTCTTCCATCCATTTTTTTTCGGGAACCCGACTCTTCCTGATTACTTAAAGGGATGGCATCGAAAAAATCAGTTATCTTCATCGAAACCAGCTGATTTTTCGATGTTTCCAGCAGGGAACAAGCGGCATCATTGACATATGTAAGCCTTAGTTTCTCATCAACCCTAATATAAGGTTCGGACATTGAATTGAAAATGTCCAATAATCCTTTAACCTGTTTATTCAATTTTATAATCTCTCGTTTATATTCCGTTTCATTTTCATAACCGATATTCATATTAACACCCCTTTTCCAAACCCACTACTTACCAAACTTTATTCGACGCCCATCTTGAATTTCCTCGGTATTTTCGAAAATCGGAGCAATTATTGAAAACCTAAATTTTCCTCTATGTCAAATTATAGTATGTTGAATCGTTTAATACTTAGCGTTAAGCTTAATTTAAGGGAATTATAATAAATTTAATAAATAAGATTACGC
>NZ_JBHXAS010000043.1:0-37754 GCF_042727425.1 Peribacillus sp. NPDC060253 | reverse complement strand
ATTTTATATATCATTGGAGATAGGAATTTTCTTATTTTTTACTTTTACTAGAAAGGAATGAAAATGATGGCCAAGGGAAAAAAGAAAAAAAATCCAATTCCTTTCCGATTGAACATTATGTTCTTTTTAATATTCATTTTATTTTCAAGCTTAATAATCAGGCTTGGTATCGTCCAAATCGTGTATGGGGATGATTATCTTCGTGAAGTCGACAGAACGGAAAACGATGTGGCCAATACCCCAGTTCCGCGTGGTAAGATGTATGACCGCAACTTGAACCCGGTCGTTGATAATGAGCCACGTAACGCCATTACTTATACGAAATATCCAAATACGAAAATGGCCGATATGGTAAAAACGGCCCAGGTCCTTGCTACCTTGATAGAAAAAGATACGAAAAAGGTAACATTGCCGGATAAAAAGGACTTTTGGATTTTAAAACACCCGAAAGAAGCCGAAGCTTTGATCACCAAGGCAGAGAGAAAGAAAGTAGTAGAAACGAAACTGGAGCAAAAAGATTTATACAAACTTCAAATGGATCGGGTCACCGAAGAGAATATCCAGGAATTCACCAAGGATGAATTGGAAGTGATCGCCATATTCAGGGAATTCAATAGTGGCTATGCCCTCACTCCGTCCATCGTGAAGAATAAAGACGTCACTACAAAAGAATACGCCAGGGTTAGTGAGCATTTGGATGAAATGCCAGGCGTGGACGTAACGACGGATTGGGAAAGGACCTATAAGTATGACGAGACCCTGCGCTCGGTTCTGGGCAAAGTCTCTTCTTCAGAAGAAGGAATTCCCAGTGAAAATATTGACTTTTATCTAGCACGCGACTATACCAGGAATGATCGGGTCGGAAAAAGTTATATCGAAAAACAATATGAAGATGTCCTGCGCGGTCAAAAGACGCGGGTTGAAAATGTGCTGAGCAAAGGGGAAGTCATCAAAACGAATACCCTCACTGAAGGGCAAAGCGGAAAAGACTTGGTCCTGACAATTGATATGGAGCTGCAGCAAAAGGTTGAAGCTATCATCGAGAGCGAATTGCGGAGGGCGAAGGCTAGGGGAAATACCTACTTATTAGATCGTGCCTTCGTCGTTTTGATGGATCCGAACACAGGCGAGGTGCTTACGATGGCCGGTAGGCAATACGGCCGTAACAGTGAAACCGGCTTAACCGAAATGAAAGATTTCGCCCTTGGGAACATCACGACCTCCTATACGATGGGATCATCTGTCAAGGGAGCTACGGTCTACACGGGCTTTCAGACGGGAGCCATTTCTCCAGGAACGGCTTTTCATGATCATCCACTTTTATTGGCTGGTGCTAAGCCAAAAAAATCATATAGCCCTTTAGGGTATGTTACGGATGTCACCGCGTTAAAAAAATCGTCGAATGTCTATATGTTCATGACGGCTATCAGAATTGGCGGCGGTCATTATATTCCACATCGACCGTTAGGAATCAACAAGGAAGCTTTTTCCGTCATGCGGAATCATTATGCCCAATTCGGATTGGGTGTCCGTACAGGCATCGACCTGCCAAATGAATCAGTCGGATTTAAAGGAGTCGATACAAAAGACGGATTGTTGCTGGATTTATCGATTGGACAATATGATACATATACTCCAATGCAATTGGCACAGTATGTATCGACGATTGCAAATGGCGGAAAAAGGCTGGAGCCCCGTATGGTCAGGGAAATAAGGAATCCTTCCAACGAACACAATGAATTGGGGAGTGTTTTTAAAACAATGAGCCCCAAAGTGTTAAACGATTTAGGTGGGAAAGATGTTTGGATTCAACGTGTCCAGGAAGGATTCAGACAGGTAGCACAGGAGCCAGGCGGGACGGCCTATAAATATTTCGGCGGTAAATCCTACCGTGCAGCAGCGAAAACGGGGACGGCTGAAGCCTTTTACGATGGACCGCGGAGAAATCAATACAGTGAGCCAGTCCCGACAATAAATCTGACACTTGTAGGATATGCACCTCACAATAACCCTGAAGTGGCATTCTCTGTCGTCGTCCCATGGGTTTATCAAGGTAAGCCTGCAGACGATATTAACAAACGGATCGGCGAATTAACAATGGATGCCTACTTTAAATTGAAGGAAAAAAGAGCAAAAGGTGAATCTAATGCAGACAAAGCAGTAGAAAGCACTCAGTGATTGATTACAAAAGGCCTGCTCGATTACGAACAGGCCTTTTTATTACTGCTTCCCCTATTCCAGCTTTTGAACGAATTCCTTATAAAGAGCCCTTAGTGCATCTCCCCTGCTGATGATGCCGATGACTTTATCATTTTTGTCCACTACGGGGATTTTCTTGAAATGATGCTTGGACAGTACCTTTATCAAATCCTCTAACGGATCTTCGGGGGACAGCTTCGTGATTTTTTTATTTTTAATGATCTGTGAGACTTTGTCATTCATTTTGGATGTGACCTTTTCATCCAATTCTTCACCAGGAAGGATGGTAATGTAGGTGAAATACCCCATGATCGCTTCCTCTGCAGGTGTCAAATAACGAAGGATATCCCCGTCCGTTACCATCCCCAATAGCTTATCGTGTTCATCCACGACCGGAACCCCGCCCACTTTATTTTCGATAAAGGTTCGCAGGATTTCCTTTAATGTAAAATCAGGACGGGCCACATAGACTTCCCTTATCATGAAATCCTTAACTAACATATAAAAACACCCCTTTTTATAAGTTTGACGTTCCGATTTCATCTCTCTTTTTACTAATACCCTTACTTACTCTATTTAAAAACCCTTGCCGCCTGAACGGCCTTTTTCCAGCCATCATATAAACCCTTCCGTTCCTGTTCTTCCATAACGGGTTCGAATTTTTTATCGACGGCCCATTGCTTTGAAATCTCTTCTTTGCTTTCCCAATATCCGACAGCGAGCCCGGCTAAATACGCTGCCCCTAATGCAGTCGTTTCACTAATTACCGGCCTTTCGACTGGTACATTCAAGAGGCCGCTTTGAAATTGCATCAAGAAGTCATTTTTGACAACCCCGCCATCGACCCGCAATGCCTTTAGACTAATCCCTGAATCGCCTTCCATCGCACTGAGGACATCTTTTGTCTGATAGGCCAATGCTTCCAATGTTGCCCGGACAAAATGCTCCTTCGATGTCCCCCTTGATAATCCGAATACCGCTCCCCTGACATCACTATCCCAATAAGGGGTACCTAATCCAACAAATGCAGGGACTACATAGACGCCATCGGCTGAAGTGACACGCATTGCATACTTTTCACTGTCTTTCGAATCCTGCAAGAGTTTCAATCCGTCCCTTAACCATTGTATGGCCGAACCTGCGACAAAAATACTGCCTTCCAATGCGTACTCGACTTTTCCGTTCAGCCCCCATGCAATCGTAGTCAACAGGCCATGCTCGGATTTTACTGCCTGTCCTCCTGTATTCATCAGCATAAAGCAACCGGTGCCGTACGTATTTTTAGCCATTCCTTTTTCAAAGCATGCTTGGCCGAACAGAGCGGCCTGTTGATCTCCTGCAGCTCCGGCAATCGGAATTTCGTGGCCAAAGAAATGATGTGGGGCTGTTTTCCCATAGACCTCCGATGAGGAACGAACATCCGGCAGCATTGAATGCGGCACTTGCAGAATTTCCAGAAGCTCTTCGTCCCACTTTAAATCATGAATGTTATACATCAGTGTCCTTGAAGCATTCGAATAATCAGTTACATGGGCTTTACCACCTGAAAGCTTCCATATCAGCCACGTATCGATCGTACCAAACAATAATTCACCGTTTTCTGCTTTTTCCCGCGCCCCTTCTACATGGTCGAGAATCCATTTCACCTTTGTACCGGAAAAATAAGCATCAATCAACAAACCCGTTTTCCCGAAAAATAAGTCATCAAGACCATCATTCTTCAATTGCTCGCAAATCTCACTCGTCTGTCGGGATTGCCAGACGATGGCATGATGAATCGGCTGACCTGTTTCCTTATTCCATACCACGGTCGTCTCCCGTTGATTCGTTATGCCAATTCCCGCAATCTGTTCAGGTTTTACATTCATTTCCGATAGACACGAAGCGATGACCGATAAAATGGAGCCCCAAATTTCATTGGCATTATGCTCCACCCATCCAGGATTCGGGAAATATTGGGTGAACTCCTTTTGGGCAATATGCAAAACTTCCCCGCTCTTATTAAACAAAATGGCGCGGGAACTTGTCGTTCCTTGATCCAATGATAATATGTAAGTCTCCATAGTTGTCTCCTCCTACACCTAAGATACATTTCAACTTAAGTGTCTTGCTGTTTTCTCTATCTTCATTTTACTAGATATACCCCTGAAAACAAAAAATATAGAAAGTTAGATGGAAGGTTGAAAATTATTGGCAGATTGATAGCTAATCTTTTACAATGAAAAAAGACGGATAGGAGGAAATGGTAAATGAATAATCATGATATAGATTTTAAAATTTATGGTGACGACATGCAGTTTGTTGAAGTGGAATTGGATCCGCATGAAACCGTGATTGCCGAAGCTGGAAGTTTAATGATGATGGAGGACCAAATCAAGATGGAAACCATCTTTGGTGATGGGGCTTCGAATAGTGACGGCGGAATGATCGGTAAGCTATTTGGTGCTGGGAAAAGGCTTCTTACGGGTGAGAGTCTTTTCATGACGGCTTTTACGAATGAAGGACGAGATAAAAGACATGCCTCCTTCGCTTCCCCTTATCCAGGTAAAATCATTCCCATGGATTTAAGCGAGCTCGGCGGGAAAATCATTTGTCAAAAAGATGCTTTCTTGGCAGCGGCAAAAGGGGTTTCAGTCGGAATTGAGTTTCAGAGAAAAATAGGAGCTGGCTTCTTTGGCGGTGAAGGTTTCATCATGCAAAAGCTTGAAGGAGACGGAATGACCTTCGTTCACGCCGGTGGAACGATCCATAAAAAAGAATTGGCTGCAGGCGAGATTTTACGCGTCGATACTGGATGTCTGGTAGCAATGACAGGTGGGGTAGATTATAATATTGAATTTGTAAAAGGCGTAAAAACCGCCTTATTCGGAGGCGAAGGTTTATTCTTCGCCACATTAAAAGGACCCGGAACCGTCTGGGTGCAATCTTTGCCTTTCAGCCGACTTGCCAGCCGTGTATTTGCTGCAATGCCGCAAAATGGGGGATCTTCTGAGGAAGGCAGTGTAGCAAAAGGGTTGTTCAATTTATTCAACGATAAATAAGAACCGGACCAATGGCTGCCATGCCATCATGGCAGTCATTGATCTCTTTTGAAAAGGATGGATAGCTATATGCAGCTTGTTAAATGGTCCTACATGAGACGTTATAATATCAAGGCAATTTTTGATGAATTCCCGAACTCGCCTGTTATTTTCCGAAAAATAAGAGATTACTATTTTGTTTATACCATTCACTGGACAGCAGCCGATGCTCCCATCGGCATTAATGAGCTTGAAAAAATGGAACAGCTGCTCAACCGGGAGCTCGGAACTGAACTGCAATATCTCTATCGGAGAAAATGAGGTCACTCCTCGTATATCATTTTTCTTGTCATCCCTCCATCGACGATAAGGTCAACTCCCGTAACGAAGTCATTCTCCGATGCCGTTAAATAAAGGCAGGCCCTTGCAATATCTTCCGGTTTGCCAACCCGATTGGATAAATGCTGTTGATGATCCTTTTCCCTTAACGCTCCATAATCACCTGTTTCAATCCAACCCGGTGAAATCGAATTAACCGTAATTTTCTCTTCGCTGAATGAAGCGGCGAGTGCATGGGTCAAGGCAACGATCCCCCCTTTTGTCGCTGCATAGGATTCCGAATCCGGCTCTGACATAATCGCTCTTGTTGATGCTAAATTGATGATTGCCCCGCCCGTTTCATTATTCCGCATCGATGTTGCCGCTGCCCGGGAACAAAGGAAAACACTGCGCAAGTTCGTATTCATCATATCGTCCCATTCCTCAATCGTCAGATCATATAGCGATTTGAATAATGTCTTTCCGGCATTATTAATTAATATATCAATGGTTTTATATGTTTCTAGAGTGACATCCATCAAATGCAGGATGTCAGCTTCCTTCCGAACATCCGTTTTAACGAACATGGCTTCATGCCCATTACTTTTGAGCTCCTCTACATACTGAAGGCCCTCCTGCTCGTCCATATCTGCAAGTACGACCGATGCACCACTTTCAGCATATCCCTTTGCCACGCCTCTCCCTATACCATTAGAAGCGCCTGTTACAATCACCGTTTTATTTGTGAATCCCATATTTTCATCCTCACTTTCACTAGCTTGCTTTCCCTATCATAATCTCCAATTCGCTCCACTTCAAACACTTCACTTCAAACACTTTCCTTGAGTGATCAATAATCAGCAGGACCCATTATATTTTTGTAGTGGCCTTCAATGATGTATGATAATAGAAACAACAAGAATGAACTAGGGTGAAGGAAACCTGCTATTATCTTTCTACAGTGTAAAAAAATTTATATTGGAGGAATGTAAAAATGGACTTATTAAAAAATGTGTTTTCTTTAGGATTAGGTGCTGCCGCTGCTACAAAGGAACAAATTGAAAAAGCAGTGGACTCTCTTGTGAAAAAAGGCGATATCTCAAAGGAAGACTCCAAAGTT
This sequence comes from Peribacillus sp. NPDC060253, assembly GCF_042727425.1. Lineage (NCBI taxonomy): Bacteria > Bacillati > Bacillota > Bacilli > Caryophanales > Bacillaceae > Peribacillus > Peribacillus sp. NPDC060253. The sequence goes on along the minus strand of NZ_JBHXAS010000043.1, from coordinate 31,097 downwards.
CTTATTAAGCAATGGGTCGAAAAAGGGGAACAAGCCCAAAAGCAACTGGATGAATCCGTCAAGCTCAAAGTCAATCAAGCACTCAACGGCCTAAACTTGGCAACCAAAGAAGAAGTTCGGGAATTAGAGCGTCGTATCGCAATTTTAGAGCAGCAAAACAAAAACATACAACCGTAATCTGGAGGTACTTGAATGTTTGGCAAGCGACTGAAACACGCACATCGTTACCAAGAAATCATTAATGCCTTTTTGAAAAATGGTTTTGGTTACTTCATCTATCGCCTCGGGTTATCCGAGAGCAAAGCGGCATCGAAACTCCAACCAGACGAAAATCTGAACCTCCGCTCAATAGGTGAGAGGCTGCATAAGATATTACAAAGCTTGGGACCCACTTTCATTAAACTTGGTCAGATTGCAAGTACGAGGCGTGATTTCGTTCCGGAAGAAATCGTCCGCGAACTTGAAAAGTTACAGGACCAGGTCACTCCCTTTCCATTTGATAAAGTTCGCAGGATTGTTGAAGCTGAATTGGGGGATTCATTGGAAAACCTTTTTCTTGAATTTGATGAAATCCCACTGGCAACCGCTTCGATTGGGCAGGTCCATGCTGCACGGCTGCCATCGCAGGAAATAGTAGCAATCAAAGTGCAGCGGCCCGATATTCTGCCAACCGTGGAAACGGATTTGGAAATTCTCGATGATTTGGCAAGACTGATGGAAGCACGCATATCTTGGGCAAGACGCTACCAAGTCAGAAAAATGATTGATGAATTCGCTAAATCACTTCGCGCAGAACTCGATTATAACTCCGAGGGGCGCAACGGGGAAAGAATAGCCAAGCAGTTCATCAATGATCAAGGGTTAAAGATACCAAGGATCCATTGGGAATATTCTACAAAAAGGGTACTATCGATGGATTTTATTCAAGGAATTAAGATCAATCATTATAAGCAGCTTGATGACGAAGGGTATGATCGCCGAAAAATCGCGGAAAGATTAGCAAATGCCATGCTACAACAAATATTGATCGATGGCTTTTACCACGGCGATCCCCACCCTGGCAATATCATCATTTTGCCAGGTAATGTCGTCGCACTCATGGATTTTGGAATGGTGGGACGTCTGGAGGATGAAACGAAATATCAATTCGCCTCGCTTGTCATCAATCTGAAACGCGGAAGTACTAATGGACTGATCAAGACGCTTTCCGATATGGGCCTCCTGACAGACGAAACGGATATGGCTTCATTAAGGGGAGATATTGATGAACTGCGAAATAAATATTATGATATCCCATTGAGCCAAATCAGCCTAGGTGGAGCAGTGAATGACCTGTTCACAGTTGCCAATCGGCACCATGTCCAAATCCCACCTGAATTCACGATGCTCGGCAAGGCACTGCTTACCATGGAAGCCATTATCGAGGAATTAGATCCACATTTCAGCATTATGAAGGCAGCTGAACCTTTTGGGGAAAGGCTTTTTAAGGAACGCTACAATCCAAAAAACATTGCAAAGAACACATGGAATCAATTCATAGAGTCTGCTGAAGCTCTTGCTGAACTTCCGAAGGACATCAGGGAAGTAACAGGTATCATAAAAAAAGGGAAATTGCGATTGGATATCAATATTCCCGAACTTCAAGTATTTTTACATAAGCTAGATCAAATCTCCAACCGTTTGTCTTTTAGTATTATCCTGCTTGCCTTTAGCATAATCATGGTCGGTCTCATTATCGGCTCGGCAATTGGCGGGGAAACCCTTCTTCTATGGAAAATACCAGTTATCGAGATAGGTTTTGTGGTTGCAACCCTGATGTTCTTATTCATGCTTTACACCATTTTTAGATCCGGAAAAATGTAAACTTACGAAAAAAGAGAAAAACCAATCAATAAGGTTTTTCTCTTTTTTCATGATTTCATTCATTGGTTATGTGTGCGACGATCATATGAAATCGCATACGCATGATGTCGGAAATGTAAGATTGGGTCTTCCGAGCACTCAATTCCCGCAGGGATATTGGTTGGATCAAACAGTAAATGATCTGCAAAAGATTCGATTTTATTTGATATCATTAAATGACCGACCGTGATTACTTGTTTATCTTCCGACCAAGCAATGGTTGAATCGTCAGTCGGGTCATTTACCCCTCCTATTTGAATGTTCAATTTAAAGCCCACTGGACCTTGCTTGAGCCTCTCTTCCATTTCTTCATTTAGATATTCGGGATGACGCTTGGCTACCTCCTCTTTTGCTAGCATACTAAGGCCTGCATCAGGTACCCACTCATACTTAATGGCCTGACGCCTCCCTTCCGCATTAACGAAATAGAAGGCATGAATGGAGTAATATTGACACGTTGAGAAACTGGCTGGAGAACGCATTTCTTTCAGCATTTGTAAGCTTGCCTTGCTTTCAGGATACTTCAACAGGATTTTTGCAAGCTCTTTCAGATTGGGAAAACCATCTTTTGCAGACTTGAAAAAGTCAGCAATATCAACAAATGCATCAGGTGTTTTCGCAAAGAATAGCGGGATGGTCACAGCAATAAGGTCTGATGCCTCTCCATTAGGCAATTGAAACTTGACTGCCATGCCCTTTACAGGTGAAATGGCATCAGGATGGCTTGGAATCGGCGAGCTATTTGAAAACCGGATGATCGCCGGCACGGATTCATCCTGAAGATGGGCTGCCACCGTTAATGGGGACGCGTTTCCGTTTGGGGTGAAAACCCCCTCATACATATATCCCCTTGCATGCGCCCGTCGATAACCAGGATATGTTCCAGCTACATTTTCAATTACATTCACCGCTTCACTCGCTAATTCAGGTTTAACATTGGCATTTCCCTCCATATGTCACCCCTCTTTTCAAATTTTTATTAAAGTTCTTTCGCTATTACCTGTACCCCTTATTTCATTAGCTTATTCAAGATACTTTGATTTCATATAATTATTGGAAAGCAATGATCGCTAAAAATGCGCCTGGAAAAATCCAGGCGCTTCATTATATCTTCGAATCCATTATATAGAAGGGGGGTGCTAGACTTCCCCTTACATCAATTTTACTGAGAATTGGGAAGGTAACGCCATAATTCAACTGGCAAAACGTCTTCACTTCTTCATTTTGGCCGGGCTCTTGATTCAGACCTTATCTTTATATTTGTTATAAAGTTTTAGAAGGACTTCATTCACTTGCCGTATGGACAACAATAAGGAACCCTCTGCTGAAAAATCATATATGGCTCTTTAATTGTTTAAATAGTAAGAAGAACAAGAAAAATAAGCTTAAAGAATCACAGACCCCACTTTATTTCATTCAACATGAACGGCAGTGCCATAAGCAATGATTTCACAAGCATTTTGCATGATAGCTGAAGTTTCCAGGCGCATGGCAACGATGGCGTTCGCCCCTTTTTCTTTCGCTTCATCCACCATCCTGCCAATTGCTTTCTGTCTTGCTTCTTTCATCATTTCTGTATACTCAGTGATTTCGCCCCCGACAATGGTCCTTAATCCAGCGAGTATATCTTTTCCGATATGCTTGGATTGAACACTGTTCCCCTTAACAAGCCCCTTCAGTTCTTTGATTTCTTTACCAGGTACGGTATTAGTAGTCACGATAATCATATAGTTCATCCTCTTCCTTTTTTCTAATTTTTTTTACGATCAAATAAAAAATCAACGGAAATGGAGCTTGAATCAAACCTAGAATCCCCCACATCCAATGGTTAAAGCCATTCTTCCTGGCATCGATGAAGAGAAAAATACTTTGGGCCAATAAAATCAGCCCACACACAATCAAAGCAAATATTTTAAGGTTACTCATGACCCATCTTCACCTTTCTTTTTACAAGCATCGTATAAAAACAAATGAACACAACGGTCAGCACTTGGAGCGCCAGAAAGACTTCGGGTTGATGGAATAGGGCTAGAAACAGGAAACCTAGAATGATTGCAGCGGTTACAGTAAATATAAGCAGTTCTTTCAACCACTTTTTTTTGGTCTCCGCTCGCTGCATTTTGATTTTTTGTTCAAAATAGGACGGTTGGGGGATTTCAATCGAAAAAGCCTCATCAAAATTTTCCAGGCTCTTATTTATTTGGTCGACTATATCTTGATCATCCCTAGATGAGCGGTTTGGATAAGCTTGTTGATCCTTCATCAATCGGTTTCAGCTCCTTTCTTATAGTTTTAATGCCTTTATGGACACGGGATTTTACTGTCCCTTCTGGAATCTTGATTATTCCCGCTATTTCTTCATAAGAAAAACCATAGTAATGCTTCAGGATGATCGGAACCCGTAAATCATCATTCAGGTGACCTAGTGCTTCCATGACATCATCCCATGCTTGGGTATTGCTTTGTGTCTCCCATTTCAGTTTGCGGACTGACTGCTCTTGTTTTAACCAGTTGATTTCTCGTTTCTGCTTTCGCTTTTGATCCAGATATAAGCGTGTTGCAATGGAAATCAGCCATGTAGAAAACTTTGAAGTTCCCTTGAACTTAGGAAGATTCTCAATCGCTTTCGAAAAGGTCTCCTGAGCTAAGTCTTCAGCATTTTGAAGACTGAAAGTCAATTTCAATAAATATTTAAGCAGGAAAGGATAGGTAACTTGAAACAATTCGGCTAATGCTTCATCGTCACCCTTTTTCGCCGCTTTGACCAGCTTTTTTTCTTCCATCTATGATCACCTACTCTCGTCCCTATCCGTTATAGTTATATGACGTTTGGGACGAAGAATTCGTTCACGAGAAATACATAATATTTTTCATTCTTGATTCCGCTCCACTTCTGAAAGGATCACATGGGTGACAGTTGCCGCAAAAGGAATTGTCCGGTTGATGAATGCCTCCACTTCTTCAAGGCTCTCACTATGAATTTTTAGCATAAAACAAGCCTGTCCAGCAATTCGATAGCAAAAATCTACATTCGGTAACTTGGAGATATACTTTTTGAATTTTTCATATTCCCCATTTTGTATCGTTGCTTCCACGATACACTCAATAGGAAAACCAATCTTTTTATGGTCAATCTCGGCAACATACCCTTTAATGATTCCGAATGACTCCATTTGCCGTACTCGTTCTGTAACAGTGGGAGCAGAGAGGTTGACTTTCTTTGCCAATTCCCTCATGGAAATTCGGCTATTCATCGTTAATTCGGCAAGGATGCTACGGTCTTTTTCATCTATTTTCATTTAAATATAATTTCCCTTCTTTTCTTTACATTCATTCATTATTAAACTGAAATACCTTACAAACGCAATGAAAATCCCTAGTCTTTTATATTAAGATTATCTCAAAGGAGAGATGTTCATGACAAGAATAAAAAATTCGGGGCTTGGGTCCAGTCCATTTCAACGATTGTTTCACTCAGAAGAGATTTCGCATAAATGGGCAGAAGATACGAAAGAAAGCTATGCAATCGCCTTTGCAGAATTATTTCTCATTCACCGTGAAAAAACGGAGGAAAAGTTTTTCCAAGTATTAAAGGAGGTATTCACTGATGAAGAGGTCTCAGAACTATTGGCCTTCATTTGTTTTACAACTGCCCAGCAATATTTCGGGGCTTTGATGGATTTGAAATAACGCCAAAAAGGAACAGGCCTCGCCTCGTTCCTTTTTGTAAAAAACCTTCATTCTAACCCTTTCAGCTAGGATTTCGCGCCATGATCCTCCATTTCATTGATCTTTGGAAGAATGGAGCGGGAAGGTACCGGGGATGTCAAAACTATGGAAGTGTTCAGATGTCCATAGGGTATTAATCGATCTATAAGTAATCTCATGCTGTCCATATCAGCTAAAGCCGCTTTCAAAAAATATCCAACAGTTCCTGTTACACGATGGCATTCGATAATGTCTAAATCATTTTTAACTAACTGCTCGAAATCGGAAACAGAAACCTTAAGTTCACTGACCTGAATGAACACAAGTACACCTCTTCCTATTGCCAGCGGCGAAACCCTTGCACTGAACCCCTCAATGATCCCCTTTTCTTGCAGGCGATACATACGTTCCGAAATGCTGGGCCGACTGAGAGCCAATTTCTTTGATAGTTCACTTATCGTAATTCGTCCATTCATTTGTAAAAGTTCCAGTAAACTGACATCTATTTCATCCATGAAGCAACCACCTTTCATAATGAAGGAATATAAGCTTATCTTTCTTTAAAATGTTGTATGGAAAGTGAAAAAACATTCTTTTTTGTATGTAAATTTACCAGTTAATATTCTATCATTAAAATTAGCAAATAGAAAAAGAAAATTCAGAATTTACCAAAGGGAGGAACCTGCATTGACCTTTACGAAAATCCCGGTTCGAAAAAACATTGAAGACATCAGCCCATATGTTTCCGGTAAGCCAATTGAAGAAGTCCAACGCGAACTGGGACTTGAAACGATCGTTAAATTGGCCTCCAATGAGAATCCATTCGGTTACTCAGCTCTAGCAAAGGAAGCCATGCTTATCGAAATGGAGCAAACCTCCTTTTATCCTGAAGGAATGGCACCGTCATTAGCTGAAAAGCTGGCAAGGAAATTGAATATCAAACAAGATCATATCATCCTGGGAAATGGATCTGATGAAGTGATACGTTTGTTAACAAGAACCTACATCCAACAAAATGATGAAGTCATCATGGCTGATGTTACATTTCCACGCTATGAAACGAATGTATTGATTGATGGCGGCACACCTGTAAAGATCCCTCTTATAGATGGTGTACATGACCTGGAGGGTATGTATGATGCCATAACTGAAAAAACAAGAATGATATTTGTCTGTAATCCCAATAATCCGACAGGAACGATCGTTCAAAAAGAAAAGTTAAGATCTTTTATCGAGAAGGTGCCGAAACATATATTACTGATCGTTGATGAAGCATACTATGAGTATGTCGATGATGAAGAATATTTAGAAACTTTGCCACTTCTAAATACCCATTCTAATCTGGTCATCTTACGCACTTTTTCAAAGATTTATGGATTGGCTGCATTAAGGATTGGATACGGTTTAATGGATGCTTCCATCATACAAGAGCTAGTTAAAGTGAAGGAACCCTTTAATACCAGTCGTTTAGCACAGGCTGCTGCCTTCGCTTCCCTCGACGACCATCTATTTGTAGAACAATGTGCCCGTAAGAATGAGGAAGGAAGAAGATATTTAGAAAACGAACTAAGCGAGATGGGATTAACATGCTTCCCTTCACATGCCAACTTCTTGATGGTCAAACTGAACCATCCAGGTAAGGACATTTTCGAGAAGCTATTGATTTCTGGTGTCATCATCCGTTCTGGTCATTTGCTAGGCTATGATAATACGATCCGCGTGACGATCGGCACTCCTCTTGAAAATGAGAGATTCATAACAGCGTTACAACATGCAATCAATAAAACCTCCAGTACATGAACGATCGAAACGAAGTTGCAGTATGACGATGATTATTAATAGATAAAAGATACGACATGGACGCCTTTGCCCATGTCGTATCTTTTACGTGGATTTATTCAACAAGATTCTTTTTCTATGATCGTTGTTTCCTGTTCATCCACGCTTTTGAATTTAATGATCGAAATCGAGATCAATGTAGCCAACACAAGAAGGCAGGCAATGATGCTGATCCGATTCTGTTCACTAAATACGAACGTGACACAAATGATGATTAAGGTGATGACTGCAAAGAAGGTTACATATGGAAAGCCCCACAATTTAAAACTCGGAGCTTTAGGATATGAACGGCGAAGTTTTAACTGCGCTAAACAAATGCTGATCCATACAAGCGATACCACAAAACCTGGAAACGCCATTAATAAAGTAAATGCCTTGTCCTGTGCAACGTATGTAATCATGGAGCCGACGACCAATGCAATGGCACTTAGCATTAAACTATATAACGGAACGCCATTTTTTGACACATAAGCGAACGACTTGGGAGCTTCTCCTTCTGCCGCTAAAGAATGCAACATCCGAGTACACCCATATATTCCAGAGTTAGCGGCAGATAAGACGGCCGTAATTAAAATGAAGTTCATGATGTGTGCCGATCCCTGAAAGCCGGACATTGACAAAACTTGGACGAAGGGGCTTGCCTGGTCGGTGATCTCGTTCCAAGGAATCAAACCACAGATTACAAGTATCGGTAAGGTGAAAAATAATACGACTCTCCAAATATAGCTTTTAATGACCTTCGGTAAAATGCGTTCTGCATCCTTTGCTTCCGTTACCGTCAGACCTATTAACTCAGAACCTCCATATGAGAACATAACGATCAGTAATGCCGAAAAGATGGACATCCACCCATTAGGGAAAAACCCTCCGTGCCCTGTGAAGTTTTCCAGATAATTAGTTCCGCCGCTTGGGATGGCCCCAAATAAGATGCAGGCTCCCAAGATAATGAATAAGATGATCATTGTAATCTTAATGCCAGCAAACCAAAATTCGAATTCCCCATAATTTTTAACATTCATCATGTTAACCCCAATGATCAAGGCAGCGCACCCTAAACTTAATATCCATAGTGGAATCGCTGGGAACCAATACTGCAAGAAGCTTCCAGCCACCACTATCTCAATGACACATACGGACAGCCACATGAAACAATACATCCAGCCTATAATGAAGGAACTGCGCTTACCGAATGCTTTCTGAACGAAACCCTTCATATTCGTATTTGGATAGACGATCGCCATCTCTGCTATAGCTCCCATCACTACAAGAAGTAATAGTCCTGCAAACAAATAAGTGAAAATGACTCCTGGTCCTGCTAATGATATGGTTTCGGCACTTCCTTTAAAAATCCCAGTGCCTATTGCCCCGCCCATTGCCATCATGCTAATATGTCGCGGCAACAATCTTTTTTGCAGTGCCCCCCCATTTGATTCCATTACATCCGCCTCCTTCATTCCATAATTTTTAATTGAAAAATCCATCACTCCAAACCAATGGTTGAATGGCGACTTGATAGTTAGATTTTCATCAACCGTTAAGCTATAGAAGTTGAAGTTGCATGGCATTCTTCAACAAGATAAAATTAGAACAATATGCCATTAGTTTTACAAAAGGACATTGCAAGCTTGTACAGTTCCTGGGTGGAATAAACGGGGCCTTTCCTTACGGGGACCCATGACCATTATTTTCATCTCTATCTATTAAAATAGAACATTCCAATTGGGGACTACATTTGTAATCCCCATGAGTTTACTTCTTCCCCGTGATCTTACTTATTAACGATGTGGATCGCATGTCCCAAAACTGCCTCCGCCGCTTCCATCCACCCCTCCGTCAAAGTTGGATGAGGATGCATACTGAGGGCTATATCTTCAACCCGTGCTGACAGCTCAAGGGCGAGAATGCCTTCACCGATAAGGTTGGAAGCATCAGCACCTACCATATGCATGCCCAGCAATATGTGGCTTTTGGCATCTACGATCACTTCAGCAAATCCTTCTGTTTCATTCGTTGCAAGCGCCCTTCCGTTGGCACTGAACGGGAATTTTCCCGACTTGACGCCGTATCCCTGCTGCTCAGCTTCTTCACGGCTTAAACCAACTCCTGCTATTTGCGGTTCCGAGAAGATTACATAAGGTACAAAAGCTGAGTCCATGGCACTTGGCAGCCCCCCTATTACTTCCGCTGCAACAATTCCCTGCTTAGACGCTCGATGAGCAAGAGCGGGACCAGGCGTAATGTCGCCGATGGCGAAGATGTGCGGCACATTTGTACGGCATTCCATATCTACTACTATATGGCCTTTTTCGTCCACAGTAACGCCAGCCCTGCTCAGACCAATCTCTTCTGTGTTAGGAATCCTGCCGATTGTTACCATCGCCTTTTCGCTCACGACCACTTCCGCCCCATGTTTTTCGGAGGAAACATGCAGATGCACTTGACCATCCACTACACTCGCCTTTTCTACCTTAGCGGATGTTTTAATAATCATCCCAAGTTTCTTGGCATTACGGGATACTTCCTTGACAAGATTTTCGGCAACTTGTGGAAGAATGCGGTCGGCCATTTCAATGATGGTCACTTTAGCTCCTAACTTTGCAAATGCCATACCCAATTCGATACCGATATAACCTCCGCCAATGATCGACAAGCTGGATGGGACTTCCTGAAGCTGCAAAGATGTTGTTGAATCCAAAATATATTCTCCATCCACTTTAATGAATGATGGAACGAATGGTCTGGAACCCGTCGCAATAATTGCCTGTTCAAACTTGTAGGTTTCAAAATCCCCATCGGTTTCGACCCCGATACGGTCGTCAGATAAAAAGGTTGCTTGACCTTTAACAACTGTCACTCCATTTTCTTTACACAAATGGGCAATGCCTTGGTTCAACTGAGAAATGATGCCCTCTTTCCAATCCTGCCAAATTTTAAAGTCCATAGTGGTTCTTTCTTGAGATAGCCTGATTCCCATTTTTCCCAAATCATTAAGCCGATGGAATTGGTCAGCTGTATGTATTAAAGCCTTAGAAGGTATACAGCCCCTATTGAGGCAAACACCACCCAGCTTATCCTTTTCAACTAGAACGACTGATTTCCCTAACTGTCCGAGGCGGATAGCCGCAGCATATCCTCCCGGACCACCTCCAATGATGATAACATCCGTTTCTACAGCAACTTCCCCTACTACCATTTATCTCATCTCCACAACTAAACGAATTGGATTTTCCAGTAGTTCCTTGATCCGATTTGTAAAATGCACCGCTGTTACACCATCAATTAAACGATGATCGAAAGATAAAGACATATTCATCATTAAACGAATAACACCTTCCAAATCGCGAACGACCATGCGCGGTTCCATTTTATGCAACGCTAATATGGCCGCTTCGGGATAATTAATGATCGGGGTCGCATGCATCCCTCCAATCGGTCCAACATTGCTTATGGTAAATGTACTGCCTGTAATTTGATTTATGCTCAATTTCCCTTCACGGGCTTGGGTGGCCAACTGCCTGATTTCATCTGCTAGTTGGAAAATCGTTTTTTGATCTGCATGTTTTATGACAGGAACAATGAGCCCCTCGTTTGTATTCGTCGCAATTCCAATATGATAATAATTCTTCAAGATGATTTCATTTGTCTTTTCATCAATTGAAGCGTTTAATGTTTTAAACTCCTTTAAGGCGATGACAATGGCTTTAACAAAAAACGGTAAAAAGGTCAATTTAATATCCTTGTCATCGGAATATGCCTTTAATTGATCTTTCAATTCCTTCAATCGATCCATTTCCAATTCATCAACATGGGTTACATGAGGAATGGTCGAAACAGACTTTACCATATGTTCAGCTATTTTTTTACGAATTCCCTTAAGCAGAATGCGCTCTTCCCACTCATTTTCCGTTCCTTTTGCCTGATCGGCATTCTTCATAGGATCCTTCTCCTGAAGAATCCTGTCATCTTTGTGATGGGCATTTTCGCGTGTAATCGAATTATTTTCTTTAAACTTTTGCAAGTCGCTTTCAATTATTCGTCCTGCAGGCCCAGAACCTTTTACCTGCTGGATATCAACCTTCATTTCCCTCGCCATTTGACGAACGAATGGGGTAGCCAAAACGCGCCCTGCTTCAAAAACCGGTTTGCTTGTAATATGCTCTGCCATTCCTTTTACATTTCCAGATTGCCCGTCCGGGATATCCTCTTCCATACTGTCATTTTCCGGTACATACATTTCATTCTCTTCTTGAATGGTGAAAATAGTGGTCCCCACTTCCACAATATCCCCTTCGGAAAAAAGTATTTTCTTGACCACTCCCGTTGTTGGGGCAGTCAATTCCGCATTGACTTTATCCGTTTGCACTTCAACGATGGGTTGGTCCTGCGCTACTGCATCCCCTTCTTTGATGAGCCATTGGATGATTTCTCCTTCATGCATTCCTTCCCCTACATCAGGAAGTTTAAATTCGATCATGCGTCTTCCTCCTTCTCCCTTAATATCATCATTTAGAATGTAATCGTGTCCGTTATCCCTTGTTTTACACGTTCAACAGTCGGTAGATAATGATCTTCTATAGAAAACGGCGGTACCGGAACATCAAATCCAGTGACACGCTTAATCGGCGCTTTCAGGTAAATAAGAGCTTCATCATTAATGATGGAGATAATCTCCGCACCTAATCCAGCAGTTTTATGGGCTTCATGGACGATTAATGCACGCCCGGTCTTTTTAATGGATTGTACGATCGTATCCCGATCTAGAGGGTATAAAGTTCGAAGATCGACCACTTCACACTTCCAGCCTTTTTCGTTTTCGATCTTTTTCGCGGCGTTCAACGCCTCCCTTAACATAGCCCCCCAGGCAAAAATGGTCAGGTCGCTTCCCTCCTGGACCACTTTTGCCTGACCAATCGGTATTCGGTACATTTCTTCGGGAACTTCTTCCTTAAAAGCCCGATACAATTTAGTAGGTTCCAAAAAGACTACCGGATCAGGATCTTCAATCGCAGAAATGAGGAGCCCTTTTGCGTCATATGGATTACTAGGCGCAACCACCTTTAATCCTGGAGTATGGGCAAAAAAGGTTTCAACACTTTCGGAGTGTAGCTCAGGACCTCTGATCCCGGCACCATATGGCGTACGGATTACGAGGGGCACCCCAAATTGCCCACGCGTTCGGTATCTCATACGGGCAGCATGGGATACGAGCTGCTCGAATCCTGGGTAAATAAAGGCGAGAAATTGAATTTCCACTATCGGTAACATTCCATTAAGGGCTAAACCAATGGCAGATCCGATGATTCCAGACTCAGCCAATGGTGTATCCACAACTCGATCTTTCCCATGCTTTTCATAAAGTCCTTCCGTCGCTCGGAAAACTCCGCCATTCACTCCAATATCCTCGCCCATGATCATCACGCGATCATCCTGACCAAGCTTCTGGTCCATCGCTTCCGTAATAGCCTGGAGCATCGTTAAACTTTTGCCCATTATTTATTCACACCTTTCTTTAAGATTTGTTCCAACTCCTGCTGTTGTTCCTTTAGATGCCACGACTCATTTGCATATACATGGTTAAACATTTCGAGCGGGTTGGATTTCGGATAAGCTTCCGCTTTTTGGAGGTGAGCATCAATCTGTTCGTTGAACTGTTTTAACACCATTTCTTCCTGCTCATCATTCCAGTAACCCTCTTTTATCAAAAACTTTTTAAGTCGGGTAATCGGATCGCGGTTTTCCCTCCAGAATGTTGATATTTCGTCCTGCTCACGATATATGGCCGGATTGTCAGCAGTAGTGTGGGCACCATATCGAAAGGTAATGGCTTCAATTAAAGTAGGTCCTTCACCTTTTAGCGCTCTTTCGACAGCTTCCTTTACAGTCAGCCAAACTGCGAAGATATCATTTCCATCCACTCGAACCCCAGGGATGTCATAAGCAGCCGCCCGCTGGGATATCGTTTTGGATGCTGATTGTTTATTAAAAGGCACACTGATCGCGTAGCCATTATTTTGACAGAAAAAGATAGTTGGGGTTTTATAAACGCCTGCAAAATTCAGAGCCTCATGAAAGTCCCCTTCTGAAGTGGCACCATCGCCAAAATAAGCAATGCTTACATTCTTTTCCCCTTTTAACTTACTTGCCCAAGCCGTTCCTACCGCATGAACCATTTGTGTGGCAATGGGAACACTAGGTGGCATTATTCTTTTTCCTTCAGGACATATTGAACCCTCAAAATGCGCCATCCAGTATAGGAAAACACGATACAGCTCCTGCCCATGAATGATTGCCGCTCCATGATCACGGTATGTGGGAAACATCCAATCTCCTGCCGACAAAGCTAAAGCGCTACCTACTTGTGATGCTTCCTGTCCTTCGAAAGGTGCATAAGTTCCCATTCTCCCCTGACGCTGAAGATTAATTGATTTACGGTCAAATGTTCTGAGCAAAAGCATGCTCTCATACATTTTTAACATCAGTGATTTATCGATTTTCGGATCAATCGTTTCAACGATTTCTCCTTCAGGAGTCAATACTTGAAACATTTCCGGTTCAACTCCACTTGAATGCGCTTTCATTATTGGGTTTCCCGTCTTTTCCATTTCATTTCTCCCCTTAAGATAGATTTGTTTCGCAAACTTACCGAGGATTTTAACAGTCATGAAATAACAGCCCAAAAATTTTTCGTTGGTCTATTATGTCTGTGAATGAATGCTGTTTCATAAACTACATTTCCTTATATAAAAGGATAATACATCCAAGATTTTAATAATATGTTAATTAGAATGAATTTTTTGCATATTTCCTTTATTTTGAATATGTTTCCTTATACTTCGCCTTCATTTTGAAAACAGGCCCCATCAATAGGAAAATTTTAAATAAAATCATATAATTGACTAAAAAATATTGGATATAGTTTGATTGCTGCTAATCACATTTACCCTGGGGGTGCCCCAATGAATGAAATAAGTATCTCCCTTTCATCATCCGAAACCTGGATCGAACCAAAAAATAACCGGTTCCCTTGATAGGGACACAACAATCAAAATGCATATGAATCACAAAATCAGATAGGTCATTTTTTATTGATTTAGAGCCAATTTCACAATAAAAGCATCAAAAATAGGATTAATTTTCGGATAAAAATATACTCTTACAATAGATATTGTACACAGGTATTCTGTGCGTGTTTGTTTATGATTTTATAGATATGCTGTTCTTACTTAAGCATATCTGAAATATATGCTAAAAAATGCAGCCAAAGGAAATTGGGGATCTATTGTAATTAGGATATTTTCTAAAATATGGAAATATTATGATAAAATATAAGGATAGTTGGATTAAAAGGGGAATTCAAAATGAAACGGTTTTTTATGCTTATGGGCTTACTTTTATTTTTTGCTCTTTTAACGGCTTGCTCGACTAAACCATCTTTAGAACTAGTAAGTTCAAGAGTTGATATTGTCAATGATAAGAGCAAGGTTGGTGCAATTGGTATAACGGAAGGTGATAAAAAGGGGCAGGAGCTTGTACCGACGACGTTATATTATGAATTTGAAATTAAAAATAACGGCAATAAAAAAAGGGGGGGAATGGGTGATAAGGGATTACAAGTAAAAATGGAACCAAATGATAAATTAGTGGCTATCTCCAAAGAAACAGTGGGTTTTAATATTTTTAAACCCTCTTCATATGTTGGAACGGGTGTAGGCTATGGAAATTCTTTTTATGGGGAAATCCAGCCCAATAAAAATGGGAAATACATTTTCACTTTCGATTTGGGTGTAAGTGAAGAAAACCCTCAAGTTCCTCTAAGAGTTCCATCAAACGAGAAGTTAAAAAAACTTAAGGATAATGCTTTAGATGCTTCGCTAATAGTAATTATAGATGGTAAAGAAATAACTCGATTTAACTTAAAAAAGAAATAGTTAAAACTTTGCTATTTAAATTGATTAAAAACAAATAAAAACAGTAAAGCATCGGTGATGGAACCGATGCTTTTTAGGTGTTAAATTATTGTGACTTTGATTGATTTATTCCCCAGAAGGGAATTCGATATTATAATAATGAGTCTTTTTTTATTTCTTATTGAGAATTACGGGACTCTGAAACGGCACCGACCATATTCCGCATCATGGTCTTATCTTACTAAAAGAACTTCATTACCTTTTTTCCACTTACAATATGAGAAAAATCTATTTTTCAAATGTTCCTTTCACAACCGCTTCACCACCTTTGACCATGATTTGGCCCATCGCGATTACGCAATCTATTTCTAACGTTGGCTGCTTCATTATGATGATATCGGCGTCCCTTCCTACCTCTAGCCGTCCCTTTTTTTCAAGTTTTAAAATACTCGCAGGATTTTCCGTCACAACTCGTATGGCATCGGCAATTGTCACTCCATCCTCGAGAATCGCATCTACAACAGAATCATATAAAGACATGCATGTACCAATGTTCAAACCGCGCAGGTTCCCGTTGCCATCGAAATCAGGCAAGCTGGCTTGTCCATCTGAAGTTAAAGTGATCTGCCTGATATCAACACCTTCTTCAAGTGCCCTTTTGATTGCTGTACTTGCTTTCACTTCCCCTTCTTCAAGAAATTTTCTGATCGTGCTCGTCGTAAAATCAATATACCCCCCTTTTTTTGCAAATACTAGCCCTGCACTGAATAAATGAGGATTTCGATTTATATGTGTGGGGTAAAACTGTGTAATCGGTATTTCCGTTGTTTCGACTACATCTTCAATTACCTGCAAATGATTTTGACTGTCACCCACATGAATGTTCACGACACCGCTTTTTCCTGATAACAGCCCTCCATTACGTGCCTGTGAGGCTAGCTTAGCAAGTTCAGCCGCTGTCGGCTGCGATGAACGATGATCGGCAATGGCAATTTCGCCCACACCGATAATTTTATCCACAAGAATCAAATCATCTTCAATCTTTCCTGTTAACGTCTTGACTGGAACTTGATATGAACCAGTCTGAACGAAGCAGCTAATCCCTTCTTCTTCAAGCGATCTTGCTTTAGCTAACAGTGCTAGCATCGTCCTTGTCGTTCCATCTGTCCCGATGACCCCGACTAATGTCGTTATACCTGCTAGAGTGGCATCTGTTAATTGGATTTCAGGTGTCCTCGTTTTAAAGCCACCTTCCCCACCTCCGCCTATAATATGTACGTGAGCATCTATAAAGCCCGGAACTACGATTTGCCCCCTCGCATCAATCACTTCCAATTCAACGAAGTTGGCAGGTACATCAATCGTGTCCTTAATGAACCCAATTTGCTTTCCAACCAAGAGGATATCTTTTTGACCCATATATTCCGGACCATAAATCTCCCCATTTTTTATAAGTGTAAGCATTGTTCCTTCTCCCTTCATGAATTGAAATGTTCAAATAGGTTTCAAAGTCTTTTACATGGGTAAATATACAACATGACTCGCTAACAATTACATAAATAAAACAAAACATACTTGTTCGATTTACAAGTTGTAGCCGAACTGACATCTTGATTATGCTTTTCGAAAGTATAAAAACTAAAGGAGCTAACGACATGAATAAAGTAATTTCTTCTGATATTAAAACAAATAAAACGTTATCCATGCGTCAAATCATGAACTTATATCAAGTTACAAAAGAATTTAAAGGAAATATATATTTTATCTGCAACCATAAATTGGTGGATGCCAAGAAACTTTCGACATTTGTATCTTTTGTACTCATTCTTCAAGAGTGTGCAACCATGAAAGTCATCCTTGAAGGCGAGAATGTACATGCCATGCTCGAAAAAGTACAGGATATTTGTAAAGAAAATGATGAAGGTGCATTTGGTTATCAAACAAATCAAACCGTTAACATTTAAATGATGACAACTACGAATAAACAAAGAGGGTGTATACAATGAGAACCATTTTAATGGTGATTGGCGCAATCGTCGTTATCGGCATAATCGTAAATTTTATTTTTTAATGAATGTGGAAAGACTGTCAAAGGCTTGACAGTCTTTTTTTGTGCTGAATTGGATGGGGAAGTGCATCTGATCCATTCTCCATTTTAAATTAAACTACCACGGTAACTCCCAGTCCTTCCATTTATGCAACCCTTTTCGAATTTCATTTCCTTTATCAATCCAATATTGCTTACTTTGCGCGCCTTCTTCTTTTGCCTGTTGTTTTGCTATAAGTGCCTCTTGTTCAGCTATAAGCTGTCCGATGTCTTGTGTATTAAACGATTGAGAAGCTTGATTCTGTAAAGCTCTCGCCATTATTTTTTGAAAGATGAGTGCACTTCCCTGACTACTATGTGTCGTTAAATAATGTTTTGCATCCGTCTTATCATACCCAGCCCAAACAGCACCGACCAATGAAGGTGTATAACCGACGAACCATTGATCTTTAACCCCTGATATTCCTTCTATGGGAACTTGTGTGGACCCTGTTTTACCTGCTACTTCGTATCCGGAAACAGCCGCATTTTCCCCTGTGCCATATTCCACAGTTCCAAGCAGCATGGCATTCATTTTGTCGACAACGCCTTTAGAGGTTACCTTGGTGCGTTTCTCTTTAAAGAAGGCTACCTCTTTTCCATCGTTATTTTCTATTTTTACAATGGCATGCGTCTGCATCCGTTCGCCACTGTTGGCAAATGCTGAAAAGGCTCCTGCCATTTGCAGCGGTGACACCCCTTTCCTCATCCCGCCTAAAGCAACCGACAGGTTTCGGTCATTCTTGTCATAAGGGATCCCAAACCGCTTTAGTGAATCAAGCCCCTTATCGATGCCAATTTCATTCAACAGCCAAACAGTTGGCACATTCAGGGAATTCATCACCGCTTCGTACATAGGAACTTCCCCTTTATACACTCCGCTCAGGTTTGTTGGCTCATATTCCCCAAAGCTCATTTTTTCATCCTTTAATGGGGCTGTGATATCGTACCCCTCCTCAACCGCCGGTGTGTAAACGACAAGCGGTTTAATGGATGAACCTGGAGATCTTGTCAGTTGGGTTGCCCGATTATATCCCATGAATTGATGCTCCCCTCTCCCGCCGACGAGCGCTTTTATTCCGCCTGTTTTCGGATCAAGAAGGACTGACCCACTTTGAACGATTTCTTCTGTACTCGTTCCAACTGGAAAATTGGCAGGATTCGCATACACGGATTCTGTAGCTTGCTGCATAGGTTGGTCCAGTGTCGTATATATTTTATATCCCTTTGTAAGAAGATCCTCAAGCTTTATTCCATATTTGCTGGATGCTTCCGATAAAACATGATCGACAAAATAAGGGTACTTTCCTTTTAATGGATCAGTTTCCTTCTCTCCCATAAGGAGCGTCACCGTATCTTTTTTGGCGGCAGCTTCTTCGTCTTTCGTCAAATAACCATGTTCAGCCATTCTTGAGAGCACTAAATCACGTCGCTTCAATGCCCCATCCAAATTCTTGTAAGGATCAAGTTTGGATGGCAGGTTAATGACACCCGCCAGTAAGGCTCCCTCGGAAATTGTCAATTCGGATACCTCTTTGGAAAAATAAATATTTGCTGCCTTTTTGATGCCCCATGCTCCATGGCCGAAATAAACTTGATTCAAATACATTTCGAGAATTTCATCTTTTGTATATTCATTTTCAACTTCTTGGGCTAGAAAAAACTCTTCTATCTTCCTTTTCATTGTTCGATTAGATTCCAGCATCGTAATTTTCACAAGCTGCTGGGTAAGCGTGCTCCCTCCCTCAACAACACTTCCGGCCTTCGCATTTTTAACCAAAGCTCGCAAGATCCCTTGGTAATCTATGCCATGATGTTCATAAAAACGGTGATCCTCAATTGAAACCACCGCTTGTTTCATATGTTCCGGTATTTCATCTATCGTAACACCTTCGGATTTATTTGCTGTTACTGTGCTGGCAAGATTCCCATCAAGATCATAGATTCCCGTCGGTTGCTGAAGATGATTTTGAAGCTGGCTTATGTCGGCACCCTGCCTGAAATAAAATAGTAAACCGGCGCCTAAAACCACCACCGCCAATATTATAATTAGACTTAATTTCATTAACCCTCTCATTTGTACCCCCATTTTCCCATCTGCGACATATTTCATTAAAAATATTTTACCCTTTTTATTAAAGAAAACTCCTCGAATGTATAAAAGACAATAGCTAAATTCGCCTTTTCCAGATAAACAGGCGTTAAGCCATTTAAAAGTGGGTATAACACATTTAAAGACATTATAAAATGGGGAGAGATGATATTGATGAAGGACTTAAAACATATTGTCGTCGCTTTTGATGGAAACGAAGAGAGTAAGCGTGCCGTTGAATACGGAGCAACATTGAAAAAGGCCTTTCCTGGTGCTGAGCTGACCGTAGTTCATGTCCTGAATAATAAGGTGGAACAGCATATCATTGGAAACGCATCGGCTCCGGGATTCGTACCTTCCGCAGGATTTTATGTAGCCCCCGTCCAAACACACCCTGTCGTAGAAGTTGAACAACCAGAACATCAAAAAGTAAATGATCACCTTTCCGCCGTCGAGAATAGTGTTCAAAATGCAGAAAGCAATACGTTGAGACTGCTAAGTGAATGTCAAGTAAAGGGGAAATTCGAAATATTGGAAGGTCATGCGCCTGATAGCATATGTGACTATGCTCAAAGAAACGCGGCTGACATCATCGTTGTTGGTAATAGCGCTAAAAGCGGGTTGGAAAAATTCTTTCTTGGCAGTACAAGTAGTTCCATTGCCAAAAACGCCCACTGCTCAGTATTCATTGCAAAATGAAAATGGAGCCAGTTCAACCTTTATGTTCTATATGATCATCCTTCGAAAAAGACTGGATTCCTTTATGAATTCGGTCTTTCTTACGCTTTTTTTACTTCCATTGAAACAGCGGTATATATCAACACCGCGAATAATTAAACTGATCGGCATTAAAGTCCCATTAACAATGAACGAATAAAGCGCTACTGACTGCCTGTTGGAGCAGAAGAACCAATGACACGATTCCAGATATGTTGACATGACAAAGAAACCTCAGAAAACGCCCCACAAACATGTTGCCAATTTGCCAATTCCATGCAGCTTTGTTTTGAAACGCTTTTCCTCTTTAAGAGTCATTGCCAAACATATTCATGAATACTCGGATAGCCCCACCACCGAAAAGGCAAGATAATAATCAATGAACCTTTACCTTCATCGATGCTGTACCGCTATAAAAAGGCCAAGGAATAATCCAAAATGTGTCCATTAGTTCCCCTTCCGCAATTAGCGCAAAACAAAATGCGGCACCCGATATTGTGTCCAGTAATGCTCGCATCCAAACCACATCCCATCCCTGTGCTCGTACTAACGGGGTCTAAGCTCACTTTTTGGCTCTTCTTGTGGAAGTATTAAAAATCGATCCTCGGTTAGAATATATTACTAGTTTCTATAAATGAACCTTATTGCCAAATTTTCTCTTTTAATCAACTTCTCTATAGGCCTTCAATACACCCATCATAATCAAGTTAGATGGCTAAATACGATAATTTTTCTTTAGACTCACTAAGGTTTGTTTTGGTATCTTATTGAGCTTTTTTACACTTGGGAGGGAATAGACATGGATAAACATTCGATTTCAGCTGAAAAAGGCGCCTACATAAGCATTGCCGCTTACATATTCTTGTCTGCCCTTAAATTGTCTATTGGTTATTTTGGCGATTCTAAAGGACTTTGGGCGGATGGCTTAAATAATACGACCGACATTATCGCTTCAGTAGCCGTATTGATTGGCTTGAAAATCTCAAAGAGACCGCCTGATGATAATCATTCATATGGGCATTTGCGAGCGGAAACCGTAGCCTCGCTGGTAGCTGCCTTCATCATGATAACCGTGGGCCTGCAGGTAATATTCAGTGCTATCGAATCCTTCTTCACGCAAGATTCAACAACCGTTCCCAATATGCTGACCGCTTATGTCGCTCTTTTCTCTGCAATCTTCATGTACGGAATCTATCGTTTTAACATCGCATTAAGTAAAAAGATCAACAGCGCTTCCATCAACGCCGTTGCACAGGATAATCGTTCCGATGCACTTGTCAGTGTTGGTGCATTTATGGGAATTATCGGTACTAAGCTGGGAATCCCTTGGTTAGATGCTATAGCTGCTGCAGTTGTTGGGATCATCATCTGCAAAACTGCATGGGACATTTTTCATGACGCCTCCATCTCTTTAACCGATGGTTTTGACGAACAGCTTCTGCAAAAGATCGGACAAACCATTATCTTGACAGAAGGTGTTAAAGACATGAGTGAAATTAAAGCACGAATGCATGGGAGTGAAATCCTGCTTGAAACCACCGTTCATGTTAACCCGCTTTTGACCGTCATCCAAGGTCACGATATAACGATTAAAATCGAGGAGAATCTTTTGAAGGAATATAATATCGAGCATGTAATCGTTCACATTGAACCATATGCATTTCATACAAAAGGTAACCGTCATTAACTTTACGGATACCTTTTTATTATGTTTAATCTTGTAATAAGTGTAATAAAACTGTGTCAAAAAAAGGGATTTATCGATTGATTGCCGAATATTTATCCAATTGACACATGTGTAAAGAACACTAATCTGTTATCATAAAAGCATCATGTAATTATTTTGATATTTTGTAATTTTATTCAAATGAATATATTTCTGGATCATAAGTAAATTCATTTTCCTACAGTATGGAGGGCAAAATGGTATCTAATCGAGAAATGACCATTCACTTTTTATCTTCTCAAAAAAGCAGTATCATTTCCAAATGGAACGATGAGCTGCTGCATTTACCGGATGAATATATGGGGTACTTCAAAGGAGAAGTAGAAAATATTTTTAATCTGCTAATGGATCAGCTTGGAAAATCGGATACTGGCATAGAAGATGTACTGAGGGTCGTAGGGGAAAAAATTGCGTCTGATCGAGTTCATAAGCAGTTGAATATGGAAAATTTCTTTTCCACTGCAACCATCGGCAGATCCATCATCATTGATCACGTTTTGAATTCCGAGGCATCTAAAGACGAAGTATTTAATCTTATTAAGCAAATAAACGTTTACTTCGATAAACTCATTCATTTTGCATCATCCCATTATACGGAATTGAAAACGAAGGAACTTGAAGAACGCTATCAATTCATAAGCCCAAACCATAAAGACCGTTTGACGCTCCTAGGCCAAATGACCTCAAGTTTTGTCCATGAATTCCGTAATCCACTTACATCCATCATGGGATTCATTCAATTGTTACAGGCCGAGCAACCCGAGATAAAATATCTTGATATCATTTCAAAGGAATTGGATCAGCTCAATTACCGGATTACACAATTCCTTAATATTTCCAAAAAGGAAACATCAGAATCACCACCGGATCTGTTTTCCATTTCCAAACTCGTGAACGAGGTGATCGAGTTTTTATATCCTAGCATTTTGGAAGTAAATGCTTCCATTACATGTAATATTGCCGATGATGCGGTAATTTCCGGTTCTGAAGAAGAATTCCGCCAAGTTTTACTGAATATCATTTTAAATGCTCTTGATGTAGTTGGGGGGATGCCATCCCCGTCCATCTATATATCTGGCTCTGAATCACCGCCCGGCATCCTTACCTTAAATATTTCCAACAATGGTCCGAAGATACCCGACGAGGTCCTTCCGAATATATTTGACCCTTTCATCACCACAAAAAAAAGTGGAACGGGATTGGGACTATTCGTCTGTAAAGAAATCGTTTTAAAACATCAAGGAACATTATCATGTCACTCAACGGATTTCCTAACGACATTTTCGATTCAATTGAAAACTAAATAATGGATAAATATCCTTATTTACTTGGATATTCAGTGTGAAATTTTTGACTGATTGACGTCTATTTACTTATACTAATAGTTAGGTTCCACTACTAATCGAGGTGAATGACCCTATAGATTGAAAATAAAAACCATCATGATATTTCCTGCAAAATAATTTTTTCATCTAACATTTAATACGATAACATCATTTCATTCATTATTGGTTTTGGGAGGTGACTGGGAAAATTAAGTCGTTCGGTACAATAGGCGATTCAATTAAGTCCCACACTAATTGGACATATTAAGTTTTCTATTTATCATTATTTTAATCGCTTTAACTGCCTTTTTTGTAGCTTCTGAATTTTCGATCATAAGGGTTCGCAGCTCGAGGATCGATCAATTGATTGAAGAGGGAAACAAAAAAGCCATTGCGGCCAAGAAGGTTACATCCAATCTTGATGAATACCTATCCGCCACACAGCTTGGAATTACCGTAACTGCCCTTGGATTGGGGTGGCTAGGACAACCGACCGTCCTCAAATTGGTGGGACCTTTATTCAATGCCCTGCATTTCCCACAGGAATTCACAAGCATTCTTACATTTGTCATTTCATTTTCCCTGATAACATTCCTGAATGTGGTTGTAGGTGAATTGGCTCCAAAGACCGTTGCCATCCAAAAAGCAGAGCAAGTGGCCTTGGCTATAGCCAACCCGTTGATTTTTTTCCATAAGATTGCCTTTCCCTTCATCTGGATATTGAATCACTCTTCTCGTTTCGTTGTCGGATTATTTGGCTTCAAGCCTGCATCTGAAAGCGAAATTGCCCATACGGAAGAAGAATTGCGCTTTATCCTCTCAGATAGCTATAAAAGCGGGGAGATTAACCAATCGGAATTTAAATATGTAAGCAACATCTTTGAATTCGATGACCGTGTTGCCAAAGAAATCATGGTTCCAAGGACAGAAATCATGACCATATCTAAAGATGAAACGGTACAGGAATTCGTCGACATGGCAAAACTGGAGAAATACACTCGATATCCTGTTGTCGAAGGTGATAAAGATCATGTCATCGGCTTAGTGAACTTAAAGGAAATTTTCTCGGATCTTATTAAGAATCGGGAAATCCATTTTAAAGCGATTGAAAACTACACTCGCCCGATCATTCGGGTAATGGAGAATATACCCATACATGATTTGCTGTTGAAAATGCAAAAGGAACGCATTCATATGGCTATTTTGATGGATGAATACGGCGGAACTTCAGGCCTTGTCACCGTTGAGGATATCCTGGAGGAGATCGTTGGGGAAATTCGTGATGAATTCGATGTCGATGAAGTCGCATCCATCAGGAAAGTTAAGGATGGACACTATATTTTTGACTCTAAACTTCTTGTAAAGGAAGTCAATGATTTACTTGGCATTCACTTAGAAGAAGATGATGTCGATACTATAGGTGGATGGGTCCTTACGGAAAATTATGATGTAAGTGTTGGGGACATCATGGAAAAAGACGGCTTCTGCTTTAAAGTGATTGAAATGGAAGATCACGCCATTCGTTCTATCGAGGTAACAAAAAAGGTCATTCAGCTTCCTCTGGAAGAGGACCTTTCCCAAGGATAATAATGAAAAACAGCCTCGTAAAAGGTCCTTTTACGAGGCTGTTTTTTGTCTTCTCATTAATCTGGAAACCGTCCCATTTTTTTGACCGTTACGATTGGAGGTGGACTCTTTTTTTTCCATATGATATAAAGCATGATTAGGACAAACGAAAAACCTGCCACCGGAATTAGATATGGCGCAGTAATTTCTTTGATTTGCTGCCAATTCTCTCCGAGGATCCGTCCTAAGGTTAGAAACGCAATGGTCCAAGGTATCACAGCGGCAACCGTATAAATGATAAACTTCCATACGGACATCCTTGCTATACCTGCTGGGATGGAAATGGCATGGCGAACAACGGGGATGAATCGAGCCGTAAAAATCACTCCTACCCCATAACGTTGAAACCATTCTTCAGCCATTACGATATGATTTTCTTTAATGAACACATATTTTCCATACTTCAAAAGGAAGGGCCGTCCGCCATAATAACCAGCCCAATAGAGAAATAATTGTGCGATCGTTCCTCCTGCTACGCCTGCAAGGACAGCTCCCCAAAAATTCATCTTCCCAAGGCCAACCAAATAACCACCGTATCCGAGAACAAGCTCACTAGGGATGACTTCAACCATCAGCCCCAATAAAATCCCCATATACCCCATTCCTGCAAACCAATTCAATATTGTCATTATAAGCTGTGATATCATGCAATCGGACTCCCCTTACCGCTAATTTCAAAATGTTTGTCCTTTTATCCTATTTCAGCTCATAACGTTCTATTCGATTTTTCAAATCCTTCTTCACTTCATATCCTGTTACGAATGCACAGAAAAAAAGACCAGCTGGTATGTACTCCGGTCTCATTCTTGTCAGTATTCTTTTAGCTCCCTTTTTTGGGAGAATTGAGAAAAAGCAGCTATGGTGAGTAAGGATGAATCATTTTGGGAGACATTAGTGAAAATCTCCTGGCGTGATTTCGTTTTTTCAATATGAATCCCGAGATTCTTATACTTGTTGATTATTTGGTTATTCATGCTTACCCTCCCTTTCTGCTGCTGCGTTATCGTTATTCTTTTACTTCCCAGTTTACGTAAAGATAAAACCTACTTACACAATTCCGCTATAAAAAACATGTTGCACAGGTTCACTTGTCAATTTACTTGTATGGTTTCCAGTTGATGTTCATGCACTTCGTCTTTTTCTACATGTACCTGCACCTTATAGGTTCCCGATTCATCAAGCGATACCTTATTTTGGTATGTGCCATTTCCATCTTCTTTTGCTTTGGTGAAATGACTTTCTTCGCTGCCTTCCTTCCACACTTCGAAATTCACATCTGCATTTGTCAGAGGCTTCCCATCCAATTCTACGGTTGCTTCAAAGCTCGAACTGTTTCCTGCCTTAACAGGGTTACTTTGAAATTCAATTGATAAATCCGTACTCGGATGAGCCGAGGCACCTTCACTTTCATGATCTGGGATGACAACTTCTTTTTCCGGCATAACATGAAGGCCTTTGGCCGTTACATGGGCAACCACAATATACTTCCCTTGTTCATCAAAAGTATGCATCACTTGATACATGCCGCTTCCAGTATTTTTTGCTTCTAGCATTTCCCGTTTGTCCTGTCCGGACTTTCTCACTTCCAACAGTACCTCATCAGCTTCGTTCACTAATTGGCTTCCTTGTTTCACTGTCGTTTCAAGAATGACTTCTTTTCCAGGATTTAATTTTCCCTTAATGACAATCGATGCTTCCAAGGATTCTGGAACGGCACTGTTCACTTCTTTATCCTCTGGCATTTCAGACTCTTGACAGCCAGCCAGCATGAATAACAACGCAGAACACAAATAGAATTTTTTCATAAAAACTTCCCTTTACTATTTATTAGACTAAAAATCCGTCCTTTTCATATTGCCCATCCTTCCCTTTTTTCAAATTTTTATACATGCTATTACATCAAGCAGTTCGCATCACGGTGACTGAAGTCAGCATGGCTACTGCGATGATCGTTAAAAATGAATATAAAAAGACCGAAGTCCCCACCACACTCAGTCCGGCAAGCAGAACGCATCCATCAATGAAAAAAATCAGCAAACCCACATTGAGCCCACTCTTCCTGGAAAGGATCTGCGCGAGCATATCCGTTCCGCCAGTAGAGGTTCCATACCTAAGCATCAAGCCTATTCCAAGTCCAATCAATCCTCCCCCCATTATCGCACTAACAAAAATGGGAAGATCCCACCCTGTGACAGCGTCGGAAAATATATCAATGCATAAGGAGGAAAAAAGCAAGCCATGCAAGCTGTTCAGAAATAGTTTTTTTTCAAAGTACCAAGCATATATATATAATGGAATGCTGCTTAAGATCACACCAAGCCCTGTTGGAAGTCCTATATAGTAATGAAAAATCAGCCCAATCCCTATCATGCCCCCATCCAATAAATGATAAGGTATCAGGAAAAAATTAATTCCCACACCAACAAGCATGCTGCCGGCAATGATCGCCGCCATCCTTTCCAGAATTTTTATGGCTGTCACCCCCTTTTAACCTTCATAAAAAACCTGTCCGGATTTTATAGAATATGTTTATATAGTCCAAAAAATAATGAAAACAATCAATTTTTTATGTAGCAAGCTAATAGTTTTCTGAATATTCATTCACATGATACAATAAAGTAGAGAAAACAGTCAAAAACCGCTAATTATTAGATCAAATTGATCCTTTACAAGCTATTTACCTGATTTAAGGAGCTGTAAGCTGTTTGACTGAATCATTAACTCTTTCTATAATGAAAGTATTTAAATTTATTAAATTGAGGTGATTTGATGGGACATTAAAGAATGTTCGTTTTGACGGACGGACGCTGCTTTGCGTAACGGACATGTGCATACTTTTGAAAAATGGGTGTACTCCTTCATACAGAAATTCTTCTTTTTCCCGTCTGCGCATCGCTAATCGGCATATACTATTATTCTCTTCAGCTATTAACAAATTGGGAGTTCAAACATCTTTGTAAACAGCTTATTTGAATGAATCCCGAAAAGATTTTGCAAGCAAAAAAAAATATACTTGTATATTTTAAAAATGTAGGAGGTGGACTCCTTATTCGTCTCAGAGGCGAGTTAAGGGAGACTATTTGGACATAATAAACTTGGTTCTTATTGCCATTTTAATTGCTTTAACAGCATTTTTTGTAGCTACGGAGTTTGCGATTGTTAAAGTGAGAAGCACGAGGGTCGATCAATTAATTGAAGAAGGAAAGCCGAATGCTCTTTCAGCAAGGAAGGTCATATCCAACCTGGATGAATACCTCTCAACTTGTCAGCTCGGAATTACCATTACTGCTTTAGGTCTTGGATTCCTCGGGGAACCGACAGTTGAAAACATTTTGCGACCACTTTTAAATCAATTAAATCTTCCGGAGTCGGCTTCACATGTACTCTCAGTTGCAATTGCCTTTTCTTTCATTACGTTCATACATGTCGTTGTTGGAGAATTGGCACCGAAAACATTGGCGATTCAAAAAGCGGAGCAAGTAACATTATTGGTTTCGAAACCTTTAATTGCCTTTAACAAAGTCATGTATCCTTTCATCTGGGTACTTAATGGCTCTGCAAGGTCGCTTACAAAAATGCTAGGATTAAAAGCAGTTTCCGAACATGATCTGGCTCATACAGAAGAAGAGCTTCGCATCATTGTTTCAGAAAGCTACAAAAGTGGCGAAATTAACCAATCAGAGTTTAAATATGTGAATAAAATTTTTGAATTCGACGATCGGATTGCAAAAGAAATCATGGTTCCGCGTACTGAAATTGCAACCATATCCAAAGATGATACGATTCAACAATTTTTCACCGTTATGGCGGAGGAGAACTTTACCCGCTATCCTGTCATCGATGGTGATAAAGACCATGTTATCGGTATGGTCAATATCAAAGAGCTATTCACTGAAATGATAGACAAGAACAATCAGACGGCGTCAACGATCAGCAGATATGTCCGTCCCATCATACGTGTCATTGATAGTATCCCGATTCATGATTTACTTTTAAAAATGCAGAAAGAACGCATACACATGGCTATCCTCATGGATGAATACGGCGGTACATCAGGTTTGGTGACCGTTGAAGATATCCTTGAAGAAATCGTTGGCGATATCCGCGATGAGTTCGACCTGGATGAAGTGCCGGATGTCCGCAAATTAAAAGAAGATCACTATATCATCGATGCTAAGGTATTAGTCAGTGAAGTGAATGATTTACTTGGATTGGATATAAACGATGAAGATATCGATACGATGGGCGGTTGGATCCTTACAGAGAATTACGAGGCCAAACAAGGTGATGTCCTGACTTATGGTCCCTATAACTTTAGGATAAAAGAAATGGAAGATCACCATATTTGTTATATTGAAATATATAAACCAGCAAAAGTCGTAAGCGAAGTAAAAGAATTTCCAATGATCTCACAGACCGAAATCGTTTCATGATTAAAAAACCCCCGCCCCTTACATTAGGAGCGGGGGTTTTTTCCCCGTTGGTACATGAAATAAAAAAACTACATATCATATAAAATTACACCGATTTAGATTGATTGATAACATGTAGTATAGTTCAACCTTTATTGTTTCATACTGTTAGAAAAGCGATTCTTTATGAAGGAGTGTGGAATCATGAAACTTATAACCATCTGCCAGCACTGCAAAGGGAAAGGGAAAACTCGTTATCTGCAATTCTTTTCCCGGAACTGCCATCATTGTAACGGCCAAGGTAAAGCAGTAAGAGATATGTCCAATCTAAGAAACCAAGCAAAAAACCTCTAATAATCTTTCATATTTTGAAGTTTGATTTGATGACACCTGCCTTCTTTAACGTTTCATAAACGATCAGTATCGAAGGTCCAAGGAAAAGTCCAAGGAAACCAACCATTTTAAATCCTAAATACAGACTGACCAACGATGCCAATGGAGACAATCCCATATTTGCTGAATAGATTTTTGGTTCGATGGTCCTTCTTATAATGGTAATGACCAGGAACAGGATAATCAGACCAATGCCAAGATGATGGTTTCCTTGAGCCCAAACAATAACCGCCCAAGGAACAAGTACAGATCCCGTCCCCAAAATTGGAAGAATGTCCACAACAACTATTAACAGTGCCAATGGGATTGTATATTTTACCTCCAACAACCTTAGTCCGCCATAAGCCATGATGAACGTAATTAAACTTAACAAGATTTGCGCCTTAAAGAAGCCCACTGCTGCCATACTTAAATCTTGATAAACTAGCGATATCTTTTGATAGGTGGATGTCTTTAAATACTGGACTGCCTTTTTTCTTAACTTAGGCAATTCCAGACTAATTAGGAATAAAGCGATTAAATAAATTAAAAAATCAATGAAAAATCCTGGGATAAGTGTAACGAGCTGGACCATATCCTGAACAAAGCCCTCTGTGAAACCTTCTAAAGCCTTGACTCCCTTTTCCATCGTTTGTTCTATGGACTGTATGAGATTGGGCGGCAACGTTTGGGAATATTGTTCCCATTGCCTTATGACCGGCAATATCGCCGTCAGATACATTTCACGAATGACGCCAGGAAATTCCTCCGAATAGACAATGACTTTCTTGATTAAAACCGATAGGGAAAAATAAGTGATGCTCATAACCCCGCCTACATATAAAACAAATGAAATCAAAACTGCCCATAGACGATGCAGCTTTGCCGTTTCACTAATTATGCGGACTAATCCATCCAAAAGAATGGCAGTGAGTAACGCTAAAATCAACGCCCATGAATAGGGAATGACGATAAATAGGACTAAAAGGAAAATACCCCTCCAAAACCAGCGGAAAAAGACAGCACCATTCACTGAACAAACCCTCCTTGCACTTCTTGTTCTCCTTATATTTATGAAACGGTGCCGCATATATTTCGCTTATACGTTTTATTTTCTCAATTAAGGGAAAAAGAGATAAAAAGAGATGGAGGGATTGACATTGGATAATAAAGATAAAGAAAAGTATCTTGAAGAGCGTAATGATAAATCCAAGGCATTCAAAGAAAATCAAGAAAAACAGCTGGAACGTGATCAAGTAGTCATGCCAATTGAAGATTTACCAATTGACGAAATTAAATATGAGCGAGAAGAAGAACGAAATAAAAAGGAAACGAAACAACGCTCCACCAGCGAGAGGTTCTAAAACAAAAAACCAGCCTTAGGA
>NZ_JBHXAS010000042.1:0-38448 GCF_042727425.1 Peribacillus sp. NPDC060253 | reverse complement strand
ATACTAAAATAAACTGAATACAATAAAAAAATAAAAAATTACGTATATTCATATACAAACACAAGGAATTCCCCCGTCTAGTTCAGCAATGGTATCCTATCGGATAATTAAATTCCCATTAAAATACCAAAGTTTTAAATAGATGGAAGTGTCGGAGACCCCTATAATTTTAGCTTTGAACATTCAATTATTTAAAAAAGCTCCATTTAGCTTCTATTGCGCGTTCAATTAGTATAACACTATTGGATATAGTATAACCTTTTTATCTAATATTGTACACAAATAAAAAACTCAAACAATCATCGAGATTTGTTTGAGTTAGTATGTTTTATCTATTATTTTTTTAATGATGCTTCATGCAAAACTGACAATTCCTGTTCGAGAGTTTCCAAAAGGGATTTACCCTCGGTTTCCTCTACCAAACCTAAACGTACGGCAAAATCAATTTCTCGTGATAGGCCGAACATTTGCGTATCAAGTACCTCTTCGTATAAAGGACATTGAGGCATAGTGAGATTCTCCATTTGAACTTTTATCAGTTTTAGAATCTTGTCAGCATCTGCTTTTAATAAAGCATAAGCTTTTTCTCGATGATTGACAAGCATATCAGATGCCATGTTAAATCCCCCCGCTCAGAGCGATTAAATCTTATCTTTAAATTCTACCTTTAGTTTTGTGAAAAAGCAAGGACATTGACAAACAATTTCCCATTGAGGTAGCACAATCACCTTACCGCTAGATTAGCCCGCCATGGAAATTTATTCACCCGTCGTGATGATGTGACAATTCAATTAATATTGATTATAATTATTACAGAGCAACAGAAAGGAATGAGATATTTGGAACCGATCGTGTTTATTAATGGAAAAGTGAAATATCCAATTACACTAGATCCTGGAGTCTGGATTTTTGATGACCGTAAAGTTGAAATTGATACATATTTCCATGCAGAAAAAGTCCAGGTCAATGAATTGGAGGAGTATACGATTGCCGCCTCCAAACATTGGCAAAAGGAAATACAAGAGGGCGCAATCATGCCCCCTACAATAAAAACGGAGCGAAAGTTCGAGAAGCAAAGATTAATGGAAGGGACTTTTGGCATCCCTTTTGAACCTTTTTTAAAAAATGCAGAACCTGAAAATGGGGTAACGGAAGTCATTGTTACAACCGATGATAAAGAGATTACATTTTCATTGGAAGTGGCACTTAAATTCTTCCTTGGATTTTCCAAAGATGGAAAACCACTTAAAATAGACGAAGGTGGGCCTATGGAAATTTATTTCGGAGATGCTTCCAACATCAATGATCCAATTAAAAATGTAAGGTCTTTCACTGTTAAATAAGAATGAACCCATGATGATCATAAAGCACTAATGCAAGCGGCAAGGGGGTTCCCCTTGCCGCTTGCCTTATAAAAGCGTAGCGGCGAGTTGCGCTAATCCCGACCTTTCCCCTTTTATCAATTTAACATGGCCGGCAATACGCTCGGTCTTGAATTTTTCCACCACATATGTCAAGCCATTATTGTATTCATCCAAATAAGGATGATCTATTTGCTCCGGATCTCCCATTAATACAATTTTGCTTCGCTCCCCGACTCTCGTCAAGATGGTCTTTACCTCATGTTTTGTTAAATTCTGCGCTTCATCGATGATGATGAACTGATCCGGGATGCTCCTTCCCCTGATATAGGTCAGGGCTTCCACTTCAATTGAACTCATGCCTGCTAAAATCGCGTCCAATTCCCCCGGTTTTTTCGTATTGAACAAATATTGCAGATTATCAAAAATGGGCTGCATCCAAGGTCTTAATTTTTCTTCTTTTTCCCCTGGCAGGTAACCAATATCTTTACCGACCGGCACAATGGGCCTTGCAACCAGAAGTTTCTTATATTGAGACAAATCCTCTGTTTGCATTAATCCTGTAGCCAATGCCAATAATGTCTTACCTGTACCTGCCTTCCCAATAAGCGTCACAAGCTGAATATCCGAACGGAGCAACAAATCAAGGGCCATCGTCTGCTGGACGTTTCTAGGCTTGATCCCCCAAATATGTTCCCCTTCATACAACAATTTCTTAACGAACCTGCAATTCTCATCCACTATCCCAATCGCAGAAGCAGAACTGCCAAGCGTGTCCTTCATCAACAGGAACTGATTTGGATAATAAGAATCTTTTGTCAGTTCTTCAAGTGCCAGAAAACTTTTTTCGTAAAACTTATTCAAATTATCAATCGAAACAAATACCTCTTTATGTCCACCGTATATATGATCCATTTCGACGACACGATCATTTAAAAAGTCCTCTGCCTCAAGACCGATTGCGTCAGCTTTCACTCTGACAAGAGTGTCTTTGCTAACCAAAATGACCGTCTTTCCATCTTCCTTAGTCTCTTCTTCCAAAGATAGATTTTTCGCAACTGCCAATATCCGGTTATCATTCGTTTTCTCCACAAAAATTTCCTGAAGCTTATGAAATGACCGGTGATTGAGTTCGATTCTTATACTGCCACCATTATGAAGCGGAATGCTTTGATGAAGTTTCCCTTTTTCACGAAAGCCATCGATCAATTTTGATACTTGTCGGGCGTTTCTTCCGATTTCATCCATATATCTTTTTTTTGAATCCAATTCTTCTAGTACAACTGCCGGAATGACCACTTCATTATCTTCGAATGAATAAATTGAATACGGATCCTGCAAAAGGACATTCGTATCTAAAACATATATTTTTTTCCCCAATATGACGCCTCCTGCCTGCTCTTTAGGATATGCCTTACCATTTACTACACTCAGCAGTTATGTAGCGGACGAGACTGTTGATAAAATATATGTTCCTTTGAATAAAGATAGAAGAACATTTACAGACTATAAAGAAAACTTCCAGAAAAGAAATCTATATTTAACATGAATCACACCATGTTTAACGGCATTTCAGACTTATATGCATCAGACTTAGTTGGTGTGGACAGGCTGTAACTAATGAGACATTAAGGAGGTTGTACATTGCAAAAAATTATATTGTCACTAACTGCTATTCTGTTGATGACAGGTTGCTCAATGAATAATAAAAATGAAGTGGCTGAAGATAATGCTAAAAACAATATAACGAAAGTCAATAACTCGACCATTAAGGAAGCCGACAGAAATACAGGGCAGCAGACAGCAACAAGACTTACTGGACTAGCCAAATCCATTCCCGAGGTGAACGATGCCACCGCAGTTGTACTAGGCAAATACGCCATAGTCGGAATAGATATTGACCAAGATATTGAGCGTTCACAGGTGGGAACGATTAAATACTCCGTTGGAGAAGCTTTAAAACACGATCCCAACGGTGCAAATGCCATGATTGTCGCTGATCCGGATTTAAATGAACGGATCAGGGAGGTCGCCAAGGATATTAAAGACGGTAAACCGGTAAGAGGGATACTAAATGAACTGGCTGACATCACAAGTCGGGTCATTCCTGAGGTTCCAGGTGATATTTTGACCCCGACGCCATCAAAAGCAATTGATGATGAAAAGAATAAACTCGATGATAATAAGGAAAGAAACCTGCTTGATAAAGAGCAAAATGATCAATCCAATCACCATAAAGAATGAATGTTCCTAACCCGAAGTGAATCTTCGGGTTTTTTCCATATCCGCCATAAACCGAATAACGTTAATCGAGCAAATGTAGTTTTCACTTTATCCTCGTTTTACCATAAAAATATTGGTATACTTAAAAGCATATTCAAATTGAAGTGAGGTTCAAATAATATGAAGGTTAAATGTGTAATATGCGATCAAATTGAATCCATCCCTGACGATAGCCCAGAGGCGAAGAAACTTCGTAACCGTCCTATACATACCTATATGTGCAATACGTGCAATCAACGCATAGAAGATCGTACGAATGAACGGATTGCAACTGGAAACTTCCGTCTCTACCGCACAATCAAAAATGAAGATGAATGGTAAAACATTTTATAAAGCTTGCCTAATTGGTCTCATCAATGGAATCATGCTTGGATTGATAATGAAGTGGGTAGAAATGTTTTCTGGAAAACAAGTGTATACGCTTTTATTGAATGTCGATTTCCTTCCAGTATTCGGGTCTGTTTCTTGGAGTGAGGCGACCTTGTTCTTTTTCCATCTTCTCTTCTCACT
This sequence comes from Peribacillus sp. NPDC060253, assembly GCF_042727425.1. NCBI lineage: Bacteria > Bacillati > Bacillota > Bacilli > Caryophanales > Bacillaceae > Peribacillus > Peribacillus sp. NPDC060253. The sequence continues at coordinate 34,294 of NZ_JBHXAS010000042.1, read as the reverse complement.
GGCCATTACTTTTATTTACGTATTTTTCCTAATTCCTCGGGAAATTTTCAGGGGATGGAACAAATACGCACTTGCTGTTTTCACGATTATTCCTGCCATCATGCTTTACTTTCCATTATCCGCGCTGTCAAAGTCAGAAGTTGTCCTTCCTTCTGATTTGACAGCTTTCTTATTATGGTCAATCTTACACGTTATTTACGCACTCTTCCTCCCTAAGGCAATATAAAAAGAACCGTGCGATTTCGCACGGTTCTTTTTATCATTACTCGACATTTTTATACTTATCTGGCTCTAGCTCAATTTGATCTAACATGATATCAATCAATTCAATCGGAAAACGCTGCTTTTTCATTTCATCTCCCAATAGATACTCAACGAAATAAAAAGGTTCTGTTTTTGAAATCGAATCAATGGTTACTTGATGATCGTCTTTCAACATCTGCATGAAAAACTCTTCTGTATCACGCGCAGCTGTATCATCAGGTCTTGCATCACAGACAACTTTGATCGTCAACCAATTGTATAAAGCATCCTGTAATGATTTCATCATCTTAAGCCTGTTCTTCTTTTCTCGAATTATGAAGACGGAATCTATAGATCCCAAGAACAAGTGAAGCGATGACTAATGCTTCCCCCATAGGAAGAAACACCGCAAAGAAAGAAAGAAGGGTACATCCAAGTGCCATTACCGCATAAATGACCACATTTTTTAGCAAAGGTAACTTTTTGGCAAAACCTAACTGATAGACAAGGATGCATAATCCAAAGATCGTCAAATACAAATACCACATTCCCGCTTCAGGATTTTCATCCACTTTGTACAATGCTGCAAAAAATGATAATCGCTCTTGGATATCCACTCTTTTCTCCTCCTCTTGCTACTTATTTTTCTTCAACAGCCACTTTTTTTCTTTTAGCTGCTCTTTCACGCTCGTTTTTATCAAGAATTTTTTTACGAAGACGGATGGAATCCGGAGTCACTTCACAGTACTCATCATCGTTCAAATATTCTAGCGCTTCTTCAAGGGACATGATTCTTGGTTTTTTCATGGAAGAAGTTTGGTCTTTATTTGCTGAACGCATATTTGTCATTTGTTTTGCTTTAACGATATTAACAGTCAAATCGCTATCACGGTTATGTTCCCCGACGATCATGCCTTCATAAATATCAATACCTGGCTCAATGAAAATAACACCGCGGTCTTCTACTTGCATAATACCATATTGTGTAGTTTTTCCTGATTCCATGGATACAAGAACACCTTGACGTCTTCCACCGACTTGACCTTGGGCCATTGGTTGGTAGCTGTCAAATGAATGGTTCATGATACCATATCCACGTGTAATCGTTAAGAACTCAGTTGAATAGCCAATAAGTCCGCGAGCTGGGATCGTGAACAATAAACGAACTTGACCGCTTCCGCTATTGATCATATCCAACAATTCACCTTTACGCGCTCCCATTGATTCCATGATCGAACCAGTGTGCTCCTCAGGTACGTCGATTTGTACACGTTCAACCGGCTCACAACGGACACCGTCAATCAAACGAACGATAACTTCCGGTTTAGAAACTTGCAGTTCATAACCTTCACGTCTCATGTTTTCGATCAGGATGGAAAGGTGAAGCTCCCCACGACCTGAAACAATCCAGACATCCGGAGAATCAGTATTTTCGACTCTTAAGCTGACATCCGTTTGCAATTGGTTTTTCAAACGCTCTTCAATTTTACGAGCTGTGACGAATTTACCTTCACGGCCTGCGAATGGGCTGTTATTTACAAGGAAAGTCATTTGTAATGTCGGCTCATCGATACGTAGAATTGGAAGGGCATCAGGATTTTCAATCGGACAAACCGTTTCCCCTACGTTAATATCTTCCATACCAGAAACGGCAATTAAATCACCGGCAACAGCTTCTTGGATTTCAACTTTCTTAAGGCCAATATAACCAAAGATTTTCGTTACACGGAATTGCTTGACCGATCCATCAAGTTTCATTAATGAAACTTGTTGACCTACATGCATTTTACCGCGGAATACACGGCCAACACCAATACGTCCTACATAATCATTGTAGTCAAGTAAAGCCACTTGGAATTGAAGTGGTTCATCTGAGTTATCAATTGGAGCAGGGATCGTTTCGACGATTGTTTCGAATAGTGGGGTCATGTCTTTTTCTTGTTTAGCAGGATCTGAATCCAAGCTTGCAGTACCAGCAATACCTGAAGTGAAGACAACAGGGAAGTCCAACTGCTCTTCTTCAGCTCCTAGTTCGATGAATAAATCAATTACTTCGTCGACTACTTCATCAGGACGTGCAGAATCTTTATCGATTTTGTTCACGACAACGATTGGCGTGATCTTTTGCTCCAATGCTTTTTTCAACACGAAACGAGTTTGCGGCATACATCCTTCATATGCATCAACAACAAGAAGAACACCATCAACCATTTTCATGATCCGTTCCACTTCGCCACCAAAGTCGGCATGACCAGGTGTATCCAAAATGTTAATTCTTGTATCTTGATATTGAACTGCTGTATTTTTCGCAAGAATCGTAATTCCGCGTTCTTTTTCAATCGCATTAGAATCCATCGCACGTTCTTCCACATGTTCATTCTCACGGAAAGTACCAGATTGCTTAAGCAACTGATCCACTAACGTTGTTTTACCATGGTCAACGTGGGCAATGATGGCTATATTACGAATATTTTCTCTTAATTTCAAAAAATTCACTCCTAAAAAAGTTTGTGTATAACGTATCACTAGTATTAACTTACATATTATATCACAAACATACTAGAAACAAATACAGAAATTATGTACAATAGATATATTAGGGGTGATATTAATGAATATTAAATGGAATTTCTTAATATTAGCGATATTGGCAGCATGCAGTATTGGCTCCATTGGCATCTTCATTGCTGAAAAAAGCTTACTTGGAATATTAGCTGCAATCGTTGTACTTTGCGGAATTATGGGATTTGGTTTCACTCAAAAGAAGAAATTACGCGAAGCAGGAAAGCTTTAATATAAAAAACTCGCTGTCCGGCAGCGAGTTTTTTTGTTAATTATTTCAAAATGAGTATTTTATTCCACATTTACAAGAAATTGGTCTAGGTATGCTTATCTATTCTGTCCTTCTTGCCCCAAGAACGTAGGCAAGGGTATTAAGGTCCGGAAGTACCTGATAAGTATTTGTCGAACACTTCCTTGTGCAGCCCCGGTTTAGAAACGAAAAGGGAGTCACCTTCTAGAAAATCCAATTTGTTGCCTTTAATATTACTTACTTCCCCGCCCACTTCCTCAACAAGCAGAACTCCTCCGGCAAAGTCCCAAGGCTTGAGCCTCATGGTTATATACGCATCAATCCTGCCAGCTGCCACGAATGCGAGCTCCAATGCTGCCGAGCCATATGAACGTGTCCCTCGTGCATCACGGACAAGTGGTGCTAGCAGACTTGGGTCAATCCTTCGGTTTTCCGTTACCCAGCTTGCATTTATGGAAATGATGGATTTACTAACAGACGCCTCTTCAAGAGAAGGGAGCCTTTGATCATTCATGTAGGCCCCCTGCCCCTTAATCACATGATATAATTCATCACTAACAACATCATAGACCATGCCAATTTTCCCGACACCATCCTCATAAACACCAAGAGAAATGGCAAAATTCCGCTGTTGATGAATGAAGTTCAATGTTCCATCAATCGGATCGATGATCCATACCGTTCCTTTTAGCTCTTTAATATCATGGCCCATTCCCTCTTCCCCAAAAATCCGGTGTTCAGGAAAGACTTCGCCAATTTTATCGCAAAAAAACTTCTCTATTCCCTTATCCATATTTGTAACCAAATCATTAGGATTCGATTTCATTTCAATATTCAATATGGTTGTAAATGACGCCCTTAGCCTCGATCCCGCTTCTTTCATCCATAATTTTGCATATGTATCCATTTCCTTAACCGATGCCATTATATATCCCCGTCCTTTATGATCAGAAACTGCATAAAAAATGATCCTCTTATAAAGATTAAAGCAAATATAACTTGTCTTCAAGTTTTTAACATCTTAAATTTTCCATTTTTAAAAACCTATTGATTAATGAAGGTAATATTACCTAGCCATTTACCCCTTTAAGGGAAAGTCGACATACACACCTTTCAACCATTGCCACTTCTCGGACGTCCCCCTTCCTTATTATTAGGATGAAACACGATGATGTTTGATAATAAGACCATCTTATATATATTGGACATTTAATGAAAAACGGACACATTATTTTTTATAAAATAAGTGTCCGTTCATCTATAATGAAATTCTTTGTATTGAAATTGATTCATTTCTTTCAGTCATTCTCCTTCACGATCTCTGCAGCCAGACATTTTACAAGGCTTTCAGTTTCAATAATTCCAACCTAATGCGCTCAAGCCTTTGCTTGCATTGTGACCTCTTTTGGTCATTCTCTTCACCAATTGCTTCAAAAAGGGTTGCTAATTCATAGTCCATTTCCATTCTTAACACTGCAGCTCTATGTCTTTCAACTTCTTTAGCCTTTAATGCTTGGTTCATGACTTGTTTCATAATTAACATTCTCCCTTCATCAATTAACGTAATTTTCTGAATTTATTTATATTTTATCATATGTCTTCCTTACACAAATAGCAACTAATTTGTGTTGTAACCTATAAGGAATTTTGCTGCGCCAATCCAAATCGTATTTTTTAAATTTTATTTTTACTTATGCTACAATATGTGCAGATATTACGGTAGGAGAGATGATAATGAATATAGCAAGTTTTACAGCTGATGATTTTAACGTTTTTAAAATTGATGGATTGGAACCACGTATGGATGCTTTAAAAGAACGTATCCAACCTAAATTGCAAGCTCTCGGAGAGCACTTTTCACAACGGCTGTCGGTAATGACGGGGGATGAAATGTTCCCCCATGTTGCAAAGCATGCTCGAAGGACAGTGAATCCTCCTAAGGATACATGGGTCGCTTTCGCTGCAAACAGCCGAGGCTACAAAATGATGCCGCATTTTCAAATTGGGTTGTGGGAAACGCATATGTTCATTTGGTACGCTGTCATTTATGAGTCTCCTAATAAAATGGAAATCGGAAAGAGTCTGGAACAACAGGCGGACCGTTTAGTAAAAAGCATTCCCTCCCATTATGTTTGGTCAATGGATCATACAAAACCTGAAGTCATCCCTCATGAGTCTCTTGGTGTCGAGGATTTGAATGCAATGTTCCATCGTTTGCAAACTGTTAAGAAAGCAGAAATCCTTTGTGGTATACAAATTTCCCGTGATGATGCCATTCAGTTAAATGATGATGATTTCATTAAAACCATTCAAGATGCGTTTGAACATCTTTTACCCTTATATAAATTAACTTAAACACATTATCCATTCGCATTCGACAAGAATTACGGGACAAGAATTACGGGATGATGATTCATTTCATCCTTAAAACTGGTTAAGTAAAGGGGAGCCTCCATGGCTCCCCTTCAGACTGCATGCAAACTCGATAAAAATTGAGTTTGTCTGCAGTTTTTTTATAGATTTTACGATTTAAACTTTCCCTCCAGACACTCGCTTTCCACAGGCGGTCCGCCCTCGGCGCCTTTCCCGAAGGAGTTTCGTACCTTCCGTTCCGATCAACTTTGTTTTGAAGTTTAGATACTGTCTTGAATTCGATCGTTGATTTCCCCTCCAGGCACTCGCTTTCCGCGAGCGGTCCGGGAGCCTCCTTGGCGCTTTGCGGGTCTCCCTTGGAAGCATATTCCCGCAGGAGTCTCGCACCTTCCGTTCCAATCAACTTAGTTTTAACCGTCAGATAGAACTTCTCTACGTTCGGGAAAACTATGAGGAACGCATTAAGATACTGACTTGTATTGAACAGATTTTCTATCGCATATTAAAGACTGCTACGGAGAAAAAGCTAATAAGTTAAGACCACATTTTCGTTGAATCCTCACATATGAAATCTAATGCGGATAAGAGGAAATTTGAAAAGAAAATAGTTCAAAAAGAAATGCGATCCAATCAAGATCGTCTCCAAAGACCATTCCAAAACCTTTTTGTCTACAAACTGAAAGGGGAGCCTCCGTGGCTCCCCTTTTCTTATTTTCGCACTAAACCTTTACTAGCTTGGATCAATTCACTGATTTGATTTTCTTTCCCTGTTTCAAAGCATTCAATGATCTTGCTGCCGACTATGACACCATCACAGGATTGTATCGCATCACGGACATGGTCTGGCGTCGAAATGCCAAACCCAGCAAGAACGGGAACGGGACTTAGGTCTTTTACCTTCTTTAGATAGCCTCCGAGTTCTCCTCCAAACACGTCACGGGTACCAGTAATGCCTTTGACTGTAACTGCGTAGATAAAGCCCTCTGCCCCTGCTGTAATCTCTGTGATACGCTCTTGGGAAGACGTGAGTGTCACAAGTCGGATAAGCAAGATTCCAGCAGTTTTTATCGATGAAAAGATCGCTTCTTCTTCAATCGGTAAATCGGGGATGATGCACCCGGAAATTCCAGCTTGTAGACAATCTTCCGTAAACTCTTTAAGACCATAGGCCATGATAGAATTTGAATAACCCATCAAAATGATTGGAATGTTTACATCATTTTTGATTTCCATCACTTTTTTCAGGACATCCTTTAAAGTTGTACCATTCTTTAAAGAACGGATGCCAGCCTGTTGGATAACCGGTCCATCAGCAACAGGGTCAGAGAATGGTATACCTAGTTCAACAGCTGTTGCCCCGTTCTTTTCCAGGAAAAGAAGCTGGCTTTTTAACCTGTCAAGACCTCCATCACCTGCCATGATATAAGGAATGAATGCTTTTTCCTGATTAGTCTGACAGTCTTCAAGCGCTTTTGTTAATTTATTCATGCTCGCTACCCCCTATTAATGATTGGACCGTTTCTACATCCTTATCTCCCCGGCCAGATAGGCAAATCACCAACCCAGTTCCTTTTCCCATTTCTTTGGCAAGTTTTAAACCGTAGGAAATGGCATGTGAACTTTCCAATGCAGGGATGATCCCTTCCTCCCTTGAGAGCATCACTAAAGCTTCCAATGCTTCATCATCGGTAACTGAAGTATATTCCACCCGATTGGTATCTTTTAAGTAACTATGTTCAGGTCCGACCCCTGGATAGTCCAACCCAGCTGAAATTGAATGTGCTTCCTGGATCTGTCCATCTTCATTCTGCAATACATACATGAATGCCCCATGAAGCACCCCAGGTTTGCCCTTTGTCAAACTTGAAGCATGCAAATGTGTATCCAATCCATGACCTGCCGCTTCCACTCCATATAATTTAACCGTTTCATCCTCAATGAAGGGATAAAACATCCCCATTGCATTGCTTCCCCCTCCTATGCATGCGACTACTGCATCCGGAAGGGAATGGACCGCCTCGGTATACTGCCGCTTTGTTTCTTTGCCTATCACGCTTTGAAAATCCCGTACAATGACTGGGAATGGATGCGGCCCAAGAACGGATCCCATTATATAATGAGTGTCATCCACATTAGCTACCCAATATCGTAACGCCTCATTTACTGCATCCTTTAATGTCCCGCTTCCTTGTGATACTGATATGACCTTTGCTCCCAAAAGCTCCATCCGGAACACATTCAATTTCTGTCTCCTGATATCTTCCTCACCCATAAAAATGATGCATTCCAACTTCAGCAAAGCACACACTGTTGCGGTAGCTACTCCATGCTGTCCTGCACCCGTTTCGGCAATCACCTTTTTCTTGCCCATTTTCTGAGTCAGCAAAGCCTGACCGATCGTATTATTGATTTTGTGGGCTCCTGTATGATTCAAGTCCTCACGCTTCAGATAAATATCGGCACCACCAGCTAGTTTCGTTAGGTTCTCAGCAAAATAAAGAGGTGTCTCCCGACCAATATATTGTTTCAGGTAATAACTCAGCTGCTCTTGGAATTCCGGATCTTTTTTAGATTGATCATACACTTCTTCTAGCTCCGTAATCGCCGCCATTAAAGTTTCCGGAACAAAACGGCCTCCATATGCTCCAAAATGTCCAGTTTTGTCAGGCTGTGTATAAGTACTCATCAATTCATTCCTCTTTTCCGGCTGTATATTTCGCCTCATTAATAAATGCTTTTATTTTTACAGCATCTTTCAATCCGTTTGTTTCAACACCACTAGCTACGTCAACACCGAATGGTGAAACAGCACTAATCGCTTTTCCCACATTTTCCGGAGTCAGCCCTCCTGCAAGAATTACCTTCCCCCGGGGCAGATCCGCTTGGCGGATCATATCCCAATCCAAAGTCAGACCCTTGCCGGAAGAACCTTTAGGAAGATCTACTAAAAGCAAATCAGCTGGGTACTCATGAAGGTTTTCAAGATCTTTCTTTGACTGGATAGAAAAGGCCTTGATCACCGGGAGGGGCATTCTGCGAGCAAAGCTGGCAGACTCGTTACCATGCAGCTGAATATAATCCAATCCTGCAATTTCAGCACATCTTATTACTTCTTGCTCCGTTTGATTGGCAAACACTCCGACTTTTTTAACATGTCCAGGTAGATTCACTCCCACTTCTGCTACCAATTCAGGTTCGACTTTCCTGGTGCTCTCGGCAAAAATGAATCCAATGAAATCGGCCCCGGATTTAACAGCTTCTTGTGCTGCAGCCATTGTTTTTATTCCGCAAATTTTCACTAACATATTAATCTCCTTAAATACTCATTTGCAATTCGGCCATCGTATATGGAAGATTTGGTGAAGTCATCAATGTCTCTCCCACTAGAATTCCCTTAGCACCAGCTTCCTTCACACGAAAAACGTCTTCTTTTGTCTTGATTCCACTTTCACTGATAATGATGTGGCGTTTTGGATCAAGTAACTTCGCCAGTCGTTCCGTGACAGCCAAATCCACTTTGAATGTCTTTAAATTCCGATTGTTAATCCCTATGAGCTCTGCATTTAGTTCGAGTGCTTGTTCTAATTCTGCTTCATCATGGACTTCCGTTAAGACTTCAAGCCCTTTATTTTTTGCATATTCATATAATTCATGAAGACGTTTTTTAGAAAGTGCCGCGACAATTAATAGAATGATGGTTGCACCCGCTTGTGAGGCACGATCGATTTGGATTTCATCGATGATGAAATCTTTGCACAACCTTGGAATTTGTATGGCCTCACTTACGGATTTCAAATCGTCAATGGAGCCTTTAAAAAAAACCTCATCCGTCAAAACGGATATCGCTGACGCCCCGCCCTTTTCATATGAAAGAGCCTGCTCGATCGGATTGACATCCATTTTAATGTCCCCTTTCGAAGGGGAAGCCCGTTTTATTTCCGCGATGACCGCCATCGATTTCGCCGTTTTCAAACTTTCTATAAGAGATGGTCTGACTATGTCGATCATTATGGAATCATCTAATTTCAATTCCTTTAATTTTGCGACCTCGACCTTTTTCTGTTCGATGATTTTCGTTAAGATATTTTCCATTTACATGACCACCTTATTTCTTTTGCCATAAGCAATTAGATTTTCTAATTTTGTTAAAGCCAAACCACTATCCAGGCTTTCTTTGGCCATGGAGATTCCTTTTTTAATCGTGTCTGCCGTTCCATGTGCGTATAACCCCAACCCCGCATTCAATAAAACCGTATCACGATAGGCTCCTTTTTCCCCTTTTAGAAGGCGAAGCATAATATCGGCATTTTGTTTGGCGTCGCCGCCACGAATCGCATCATTTCCGTATATCGGCAGACCCACTTCTTCAGGATGCAGCGTAAACGGGATAATATCTCCTTGTTCCAATAACACAAGTGAATTCTCTCCCTGCAGGCTTGCTTCATCCATAAAACCGGCACCATTGATCACGACTGCACGTGCCCTGCCTAATTTATGTAGGACTTCTGCGAATAGCTCTAGCATATCGCGCCTATTAATTCCCATTAATTGCGTGTCGAGTTGGACGGGATTCGTCAAAGGACCTATTAGATTAAAAATGGTCGGAATCTTCAATTCTTTCCTCACTTTCATGATCCGTGCAATATTAGGATGGACGGATGGGGCAAATAAGAAAGTGATCCCATTTTCCTCCAACTGCTCTTTTAACACGTCAGGCTCCAAGTACAAATTAACGCCTAACTCTTCCAATACATCTGCACTGCCAGTTTTACTTGATATGCTTCGGTTTCCATGTTTGGCAACCTTGACACCTGCCCCAGCCAGCACGAAGGCTGATGCGGTACTTATATTAAAGCTTTGTGATCCATCTCCACCCGTTCCGCAATTATCCATTACATTAAGGGAGCTTGTTTTCACACTTCTTGCTTCTTTTCTCATGACTCGGACAAGGCTTGCTATTTCTCCTGCCGTTTCTCCTTTGGATTTTAGGGCAATGATGAAAGCTGCCATCTCGCTTTCAGTGATATCTTTAGAAAATAACGCTTGGGCTGCTCTGCTCATCTCATCTTCCGTCAATGTTTGACGCTCTGCTAACTTTGCTAAATACTCCTTCACCGCTAACTCCCCCAGTCGTGTTTTTTATTTATAAAATGGATTGTTTCTTCTCTGATTGAAAGGTTTCGGCAATCTTATAAAATTGATGTAATAATTCCTTGCCGATTTTAGTCCCGATTGATTCAGGGTGGAACTGTAAACCGTATAGCGGGAAATCTTGATGTTTCAGGGCCATGATTTCCCCATCATCCAGTGCTACTGCCGTCTCGGTTAGTTCATTTGGCAAACTACCCCTTTCGACTACAAGTGAATGGTAACGCATCACTGGGAATTGTAATTCCTGATTGGCAAATACCCCTTTTCCATCATGCTCGATAATCGATGTTTTCCCGTGCATGATCTGTTTTGCCCCAACCACGTTCGCTCCAAAAACTGCACCAATGGCCTGATGCCCCAGACATATCCCTAAAAGCGGAACCTTCTCATAAAAATTACCGATGATATCCATACTGATACCAGCATCTTCCGGACGGCCGGGACCCGGGGAAATGACGATAGCCATTGGATTCATTTCCTTGATTTCAGCAATGGTGATTTCATCATTTCTTTTTACGATGATATCTTTTTCCACTTCCCCTAAATATTGATAAAGGTTGAAAGTGAACGAGTCATAGTTATCAATTAATAAAATCATTTTGTGTGAACCTCCATTAGAGCGCGTGCTTTATTTTGTGTTTCCTCATACTCCGTTTTTGGATCTGAATCATATACAATTCCTGCCCCTGCCTGCACATAGGCCTTGCCATCTTTAATGATCATCGTCCGAATGGCTAAAGCCATATCCAGATCCCCTCCGAAACCTATGAATCCTATTGAGCCGGAATACATCCCTCGTTTGCAATTTTCAAGTTCATTGATGATTTGCATCGCCCTGATTTTAGGGGCTCCTGAAACGGTTCCAGCAGGAAGGCAGACAGTCAAAGCATCTAAACTCGTGAAACCTTCCCTAAGCTTTCCACTAACCTTCGAAGCAATATGCATGACATGCTGATATCTTTGAATTTCCATTTCCTCAGTAAGGTGGATAGAACCTATTTCGCAAACCCTCCCAAGATCATTTCTTCCCAAATCAACAAGCATCCTATGTTCAGCAAGTTCCTTTTCATCCATCAGTAAACTCTTTTCCAAGCCCTTATCTTCTTCGTCCGTTTTCCCCCTCGGCCGTGTACCTGCAATGGGATTAACATGAACCATTCCTGAAGAAACACTGATCAAACTTTCTGGAGACGAGCCTAAAATGGTATAGTCACCAAATTCAATATAAAACATATAAGGAGATGGGTTGGCTAACCTCAGACGACGGTAAGCATCGAAAGGCTCCCCATCGAAGTCCGCTTTAAATCTTTGTGATAAAACAACCTGGAACACTTCACCAGCAACAATCGCTGCTTTAACTTCAAGAACCAATTTCTCGAATTCTTCTTGACTGAAATTCGACTTGAATTCCAAATATTCCGACGATATTTCCTTCGAAGGTTTACTTGGCTGGTTGATTTTTTCCTTCATCCCCAATAAGCTTTTTTCACTATCTTCTTCCGCAGTCAAAAGATGAATCTTCTGCAGCACATGATCGAATATATACAGTTCCTTAAAAAAAAGAAAATGAGCATCAGGCATTTGTAGTGAATCTGAGGGCACAGAACCAATATTTTCATATAGGCGAATGATATCGTAGCCCATATATCCGATTGCTCCCCCATTAAATGGCGGAAGATGTACGGGGGCATCTCCTATCTCCACTAACAATTCATTTTTTAGAAACTCAATGATGTTGATGTTCTTTACGATTTGGTCACCTGTTTTTGGATCTTTTACATATACTTGTTCAGCAAATGATGTTACCTCCAGATATGGGTTTGAACCTAGATAAGAGTAGCGACCATTGTCATGATGCGAATTTGAACTTTCCAATAAAAATTTCTGTTCATCATCTAATTTCTGAAATATGGCGATTGGTGTGTGAATATCTCCTTCAATGGTTTCCATTTTGAAGCGGAGTATTTTTTTTTCATCCAAATTGTTCATCAAAATTACCTCCTGATACTTATTATGGTCATGTAAACTGCCGGTAGCCGTACCCTAATAGCATCCATTAATTTGTTAATACTGCGTTTTCACTAAAAGGTATTGAAAATCCATAAAAAAATCCCCTGCAAACACAAATATGTGTCTGCAGAGGACGGAATACCGCGGTGCCACCTCAAGTTGGAAAAACGTATCATTTTTCCCTCTTAAGCAAGAAATCAAAATTTCTTACCAAAACCCTTTAACGGAGGCTACCGAGTTTCCCTACTTATTTCAAGAAACCACTCATAAGTCCATTCATCTTCTTATATCGTACCGGTTTCCACCAATCCCGGTTCTCTGTTACGCATCTAAAAAGATTACTACTCTTATTCATAGATTTAATTATCATTATCATAAAAAAACGCAAAAAGGGCCCTCATCCAAAGGACGAGGAACCCGTGGTACCACCTTAATTAGCTAAATTAGCTCACTTTACGGCATGAATCATTACATGCCTATCTCCATTAACGATGAGATAATCGCCAAAGCCTACTCCGTCCATCCGTTTCGGTTTGGGGCTCGGAAGTCCATTCGCTTAAATTCGTCCACCAGTTTTCAGCAACCACTGGCTCTCTACAGAACGGCATTAAGGTACTCTTCTTCGTCACTGCCTTTATCTTTTTCTTGATTATTATGTTAAAACAAACTTTTCAGTAAGTCAATGAAGTTTTCTAAAAATTTTATTTTAATTATTTCATTCTGATCCATTCGCCGTCTTCTATCCCTTTTGCCTTCTTGATGACAAGATATGCGGAATAAGTGCTGACTGACTCAAACTCATCCGTATATTTTTTTTCATCCGCTTTACCAGGGACTATTTGCTTGAATCTGCGGTAGGTAATCATAAATTCTTCCTTTTGTATTTTATTTTCATAAGCCTTTTCGACCGCTTCAAAGAATTTAATAACATCGACGATTTCTTCAGTTGACCAATCAAGATCCATTGGATATTGATAATCCATATCTAAACACGCTCCTTCTAGTTGGTTTTCATGTTGTTCTGGGAACCATTTACCATCAGTCTGCCCATTTTGAACGGATTGCCTCTGCCTGGTTGATAATCCGACTGAATAGTTCAGCCGTCGATGGTACATCATGAATCAGCCCCATTACTTGTCCAGCCCAGGCAAAACCTTCTCTTTCAACACCGTCATGGATATACCGCTGGTTCGCTTGCCCACTTATGTATTCCTTCAGTTGCTCATATCCACCATTTTCTTTTTCTATTGCAAGAATTTTATCGGTCCAGCTATTAGCAATTACCCTTGCAGGTGCACCAATGGACCGCTTAATGACAACGGTATCATTTTCTGTGCCGGAAACCAAGGCATTTTTATATAATTCGTGTGCATGAACACACTCCTTGACTGCAATGAATCTGGTTCCCATCTCGATTCCTTCGGCTCCAAGGGCCAATGCCGCCATCAGACCGCGCCCATCTCCAAAGCCACCCGAGGCGATGACCGGAATTTTAACGGAATCCACGACTTGAGGAATCAATACAGAAGTTCCAATATCATCACGTCCTAAATGTCCACCACCCTCCTGACCAACCACCATCACCGCGTCTGCGCCCAGCTGTTCGGCCTTCACTGCCTGCCTTCTTGCAGCAACAAGCACAAGTTTCTTCACCCCAGTTCCTTTAACGAAATCAAGGAATGGTGCTGGGTTACCGCCCGTTACGGAAACAGCTGCAATTTCCTCCTTCAGGGCTGCTTCAAGCATGTGTTCATAAGGTCTTCCATGCTGACCAATCGCAAAATTCACACCAAAAGGTTTATCCGTCAATGATTTAGTTTTCCTTATTTCATCTATCAATTGTTCTGGGGTGTCCAAAGACATGGCCGTTACCTGTCCAAGCCCTCCTGCATTCGAAACGGCCGCAGCCAATTCCGCATAGGCTAAATGGGCCAATCCCCCTTGTACGATTGGATATTGAATTCCTAACAAATCGGTCACACGCGTATTCCACTTCAAACTCCTCATCTCCCTTTTCATTTAAAATGTAGTTATATATTAAAATTTTCTATATCATAACTTCATTATGGCAAATATTGTTTTCCCGTTCAATTTTTAAACTCATAGTTTTTAATGTTTATAAAAAAAGAATTCTTGAGTCAATCCTGTTAATACTAGGTATATAGACAATTATAACCGGCTGTTATATTTTATTGATTCCCTTAACATCCACTTCTTTTAGGCATTGTTTATGTAAGGACATAAAAGTCACGCTAGGCATTTATTATAAGACGTGCTATAATTCATATGTTTTATGTCCTTCCATAAGCTCACTAACCATTTGGATGTTTACGGAATCGGACAAACATACTTATCGTTAATAGAAAGGGAGTATCTTCTCCCCAATATTCGTACCTATTATATTGAAAAGGGGCCACAAAGAATTGTCACAGAATGAAACACCCTTATACACTGCCTTATTGCAGCATGCAAAAAAAAATCCCGTTCAATTTCATATTCCCGGTCATAAAAAAGGAAAAGGAATGGACGCTGATTTCCGTAATTTCATTGGAGAAAATGCATTATCCATAGATTTAATCAATATCGCCCCACTCGATGATCTCCATCAGCCAAAGGGGATCATTAAACAAGCTCAGGATCTTGCCGCTGAAGCCTTTGGTGCCGATCACACATTCTTTTCCGTTCAAGGAACAAGTGGAGCAATCATGACGATGGTCATGACAGTCTGCGGACCTGGGGACAAAATCATCGTCCCGAGGAATGTACATAAATCCGTAATGTCTGCCATTGTATTTTCCGGAGCTGTTCCCATTTTCATCAATCCTGAAATAGACAAAGATTTGGGCATCTCACACGGAATTACCATGGATGCCGTTGAAAAAACTTTAAAGGAACATAGTGATGCCAAAGGTTTGCTTGTCATCAACCCAACCTATTTCGGCATTTCTGCTGATTTGCAAAAAATAGTGGAAGTTGCTCATTCCTACCAAATCCCAGTCCTCGTAGATGAAGCACATGGTGTCCATATTCACTTCCATGAAGACTTGCCTATGTCAGCCATGCAAGCTGGAGCAGATATGGCCGCAACGAGCGTTCATAAACTTGGTGGTTCACTTACAGGAAGTTCCATTTTAAATGTTAAGAATGGATTGGTTTCCGCAAATCGGGTTCAAGCAATTTTGAGCATGCTCACTACCACCTCAACCTCCTATATCCTTCTTGCTTCCCTGGATACAGCCAGAAGACAACTTGCGACAGTGGGCAGGGAAATGATCGATGATGCCATCAATCTTGCTGGATATATCCGTGAGGCCGTGAATGAGATTCCTTATCTATACTGTGTGGGCAAGGAAATTCTAGCCAGTAAGGCTGCCTTTAGTTATGATCCGACA
Source organism: Peribacillus sp. NPDC060253 (assembly GCF_042727425.1). Lineage (NCBI taxonomy): Bacteria > Bacillati > Bacillota > Bacilli > Caryophanales > Bacillaceae > Peribacillus > Peribacillus sp. NPDC060253. The sequence goes on along the minus strand of NZ_JBHXAS010000042.1, from coordinate 18,313 downwards.
AAACTGATCATTTCCATTAAGGAATTGAATATTACCGGGTACGACGTTGAGAAATGGCTTCGCGAAAAGCATAATATCGAAGTTGAACTTTCTGACTTGTATAACATTCTTTGCCTGATCACACCGGGAGATTCCAAAACAGAAGCGGACCTATTGATTGCCGCCCTTAGAGACCTATCGGATGAGTTTAAGGAAATGGCTGCTGAACATGAGAAAATCGAAGTCCTCCTTCCTGATACACCACCTCTTGCTTTATCGCCAAGGGAGGCATTTTATGCAGAAACCGAAGTGGTTCCCATCGAAGATTCCGTCGGCAAAATCAGTGCGGAATTCATCATGGTTTACCCGCCTGGAATCCCTATTTTTATACCTGGCGAGCTGATTACTGAAGATAATATCAATTACATCCGGAAAAACATCGAGGCTGGTCTACCAGTACAAGGTCCAGAGGATCCAGAGATAAAATATTTACGCATCATTAAAAATTGAACGAGACTCATCAAACCAGAGCAGACGCCTGCTCTGGTTTCTTTTGCCCATTTCATTTAGCAAAGAGATCCTGATGAAACACAGAATATCCTCAAATTAACTCCTATAAAAAGGGTGCTCCAGGTTACAATCCTGAAACACCCTTAAATTCTATTAATCTTAAAGTCTTTTTCCATTTATTTTTCAGAGGCAGCTGTATCACAGCTTTGGCAGTTGTGATTGTGTGTATAAAGTACACTTACTTTTTCATCTTCAAAATGTTCAATCGTGCTATTGCAAGTTTGACATACGATAGTTCCCATTTTTACAACCCCTTCCTCTATATTGTATGCATCAATTACATAATGTAACCGCTTTAAATGAATTATAATATAACACATTTATTATTTCAAGCTAAAAAGTATAACATATATACTTTTACCCATATATAGAAACCTCATGTGGGGGAAAACGATTCCAATCGTTCTTTATACCGATTCTTTTTATAATAAGTGCGAATATTTTTTTAAAAACGAAGGGCTCTAGGGCTCTTTTTATATAATCCATCACACTCCTTTTTCAGCCAAGCAAGGGGAAAAAGGAATTTAGCCCATGATTTTACATATAGATATGTATATATTACAACCATAAAATGTTAATATATTCTTACATGCGATAGAATCTAAGGAGGATCCAGATGACTGAAAATGCCTATATAAAGCTTGTTCCTGAGTCCGTGAAATCGACCGTAACCATCGATGACGTGAAAGAATTGCTGACCTATTACCAAATGATCACAGCAAAAACCGGAAAGCAACTGGATTGGGATTATGATAAGAAAGCATTTCCTTATGAAATGAAAGAACCTGAAAGAATGAAAGATAAGGCCATTTATCTTCAATCCAAAGAGGATCGTTATCACATGATATTGATAGGGGTTGACCAGGAAGTCGTGAAGGATGAGGATGGGCTAGAGCGAATTCAATCCTATATCCAATTCACCCTCCCTGAAACAGCAACCTTCGGTGATAAAGGAAAAGCGAATGAGTTATGCAAGTTCCTCGCTAAGAAATTAAGGGGACAGCTCCATCTCTTTAATAAACGCGTGATGTATTACTATCCAAGGAAATAAAAAACCTGCACAAGCTGAAATTTCAGCTCATGCAGGCGTTTCAATTAATTTTGGATCAAGAATCTTATATCCTTTCTTTTGAAAACCTTTCACAATATCCTCTATCGCTTCACTCGTCCATTTTCGATCATGCATCAGCAGGTTCGCACCATTTCCTAAATAAGGACTGTTCAACATGATCTCTGTTAATGCCTTTTTATCCTGATACTCCTTTTCCCAGTCGTATCCATACGTCCAATTCATGACCAACATTTTTTCTTCCTCAGCAACTTTTTTTGAATGATTGGTATTCGCTCCAAAAGGCGCCCTGAAGAACTTAGGGCGTTCTCCTATGATGCCCTCAACCAAATTATTTAATTTTATGATTTCTCTCTCTTGTTCCTTTTCAGGCAACTCTTTTAAATTTACATGTGAATATGTATGATTGCCGATAGCAAAACCCATTTCATGAATTTCTTTTAGCATCGCTTTATTTTTATCATTTTCAAGAAAGTGTCCATTTACGAAAAAGATCGCAGGAACCCCGAGTCTTTTAAGCGTTTTGGCAATTTCCAGCGAATATTTATCGGGTGCATCATCAAATGTCAACAAGACAACCTTCGGATTTGCATCCCCTATCGGTTTAAATGACCAATTCTCTTTATCCACCCGATATTCTGCCTTTACTTTCGCCTCCGTATTTGTTTTAGCTGTCTCTGCTTTCACTTCTTTTTCTTGCTCGCTTTCATCATGGATGAATGTGGTCGTTTCCACACTTTTATGATTCTCTTTTTCTGTTCGATAAGAATCTGAAGCACTGCAGCCGATTAAAAAAAGGACTACTATTGCAAATAAAAATAACACTTTGTTAATCATGTTTCCTCCGTGGTTTCATGTGTCGTTTGCGGGCTTACGAAAAATTCAATAAACGGGTACTAGGGTTTCCAATAGGATTTGCAAAACTCCATAACACAAAAGACTTATCACCGTAACAAGCATGGTTCGCTTATTGGATTTCAAAATCATTTTACCAATGTAAATGGCCAAATAAGAAAAGACCAGAAACATGAATACTTTGAAAACAAACCGATCATTAACAGATAGCCATTCAACTAGTGTATACCCGCTCCATACGATTAGTTGAAAGAGGATTACCAGATAATTTTTCAAGTGATCCACCCCATTTTAAAATGAATAAATCAGCCATACTATTTGTATTAACAAAATTATTCTTTCAGCACATCGCTCATCTTATTTTTTATCCTCTTTTACCCAATTCAAACCTTTTAAAGGGAAAAAAGTAAGAAGTCCTTTTTATAGCTTATGCCCTTTTTGTCCTTTTCATTTAAATAGTAGAAAGAAAATCTTGATTCGGGGGGAATTCAATCAAGATCTGGCCACTAAAAAAAGCGTACTGCCTAGGCAGCACGCTTACTATAGTTCAATTACTTAATGATGTGAATAGGAGTTCCAAGGGCCACTTCAGCAGCTTCCATTGTAATTTCCCCTAAAGTTGGATGCGCATGGATTGTCATCGCGATATCTTCGGCAGTCATTCCTGCTTCGATAGCTAAACCAAGCTCCGCAATCATATCAGATGCGTTTGGTCCTGCGATTTGTGCTCCTATTACCAATCCGTCTTCTTTGCGAGTGATAAGCTTCACAAATCCGTCCGTATTGTTTAACGAAAGAGCTCGTCCATTTGCAGCGAATGGGAACTTAGAAGCAAGCGCTTCAATTCCAGCTTCCTTCGCTTCTTTTTCATTATAACCGACAGAAGCAAGTTCCGGTTCAGAGAAAACAACAGCCGGAATAGCAAGATAGTCGATTTCAGATGAATGTCCTGCAATGGCTTCTGCAGCAATTTTACCTTCATAAGAAGCTTTATGAGCCAATTGAGGTCCAGAAACGATATCACCGATAGCATAGATGTTTTTCACGCTAGTACGGCATTGTTTATCAGTTTCGACAAGACCACGGTCAGTCATTTTGATTCCAACTTGTTCAAGACCGATTTCCGAAGTATTAGGGCGACGTCCCACAGTTACTAAAACGTAATCAGCTTCGACTTTTTTCTCTTCACCTTTTACTTCATAAGTAACGGTTACGCCTGTTTCAGTTTCTTCCACGCCTTTAGCATTTGCTTTTGTAACAATTTCAGCACCTTTATTTTTAAGGTTGCGTTTAACAAGGGCTGCCATTTGTTTTTCAAAGCCTGCAGAAAGAATTTCTTCCGTACCTTCAAGAATAGTTACTTTAGTGCCAAAACTTGCGAAAGCTCCGCCAAGCTCAGTACCAATGTAACCTCCACCGATTACTACGATCGAACTTGGAACTTCTTCCAAAGCAAGAGCACCAGTGGAATTAAGTACACGTTTCGTATATTTAAATGACGGAATCTCGATTGGTGATGAACCAGTAGCGATGATTGCGTTTTTAAATGTATATGTTTGGGCTGAGTCTTCATTCATAACACGGATGCTGTTTTCATCAACGAAATAAGCTTCGCCTGTTACTACCTCAACATTATTACCTTTTAACAGGCTGCTTACGCCGCCAGTTAATTTTTTTACAACAGTACCTTTCCAAGCTTGTACTTTAGAAAAATCAACAGTAACTTTTTCTGCAAAGATACCCATGTCTTCTGAATGCTGAGCTTCATGGAAACGGTGTCCCGCTGAAATTAACGCTTTCGATGGGATACAGCCTACATTCAAACAAACTCCGCCGATTGTTCCTTTTTCAACGACCGTTACTTTCTGACCAAGCTGTGCTGCGCGAATTGCGGCAACATATCCCCCTGGGCCTGAACCGATCACTAAAGTATCTGTTTCGATTGGAAAATCTCCTACTACCATTGTTTACGCCTCCATTAACAATAATTCTGGGTCGTTCAATAACTTTTTGATATGATTCAATGCATGTTGAGCTGTTGCTCCATCAATCATGCGGTGATCAAAGCTCAGTGATAATGCCAGAACTGGAGCGGCGATAATTTCCCCGTCGCGTACAATTGCTTTTTCGGCAATGCGTCCAATCCCTAGAATGGCAACTTCTGGATGATTGATTACAGGTGTGAACCATTGACCGCCTGCGGAACCGATATTCGTAATGGAGCAAGAAGCACCTTTCATTTCATTAGGAGCCAATTTGCCGTCACGAGCTTTCGTCGCTAATTCATTAATTTCTTGTGAAATAGCAAAAGTTGATTTACGATCTGCATCTTTTACAACTGGAACGAGCAGTCCTTTGTCTGTGTCTGCCGCAATTCCGATATTGTAATAGTGTTTATGGATAATCTCACTAGCCTCATCATCAAATGATGTGTTAAGCATAGGGAATTCACGCAATGCACTTGTTAACGCTTTAACAACATAAGGTAGGAATGTAAGCTTGATTCCTTTTTCAGCAGCAATTCCCTTGAATTTCTTACGGTGAGCAACAAGTAGCGTCACATCGACTTCATCCATTAATGTTACATGTGGAGCTGTCTGTTTGGATTTAACCATTGCTTTGGCGATCGCTTTTCTCATGCCGCTCATTTTCTCGCGAGTTTCAGGATATTGCCCTTCTGGAATTGACACTTTTTGTTTTTCGGTTGTTTCCGTATCATTTTGTTGTGAAGCTTCACTTTGAGCTGCTGGTTGCTGTGGAGCCGTTTTGCCGTTTTTGAAAGCATCGATGTCTTCCTTCATGATGCGGCCATTATCCCCAGAACCAGAAATCTCACGAATATTTACCCCTTGTTCGCGTGCATATTTTCTAACAGAAGGCATGGCGATAATACGTCGTGAAGGATCCACCTCAACCTGTGGTTGTGATCCCGCGCCCGTCACTCCATTATTTTCTTGAACCGGAGCAGCCTCTTTCTTGACTTCCTGTCCAGCTTCAGCAGTTGCTTGAACCTGGGACTCCGTATCCTTCTCGCCTTCTGCATTCGCTTCTTCTCCATGATCCCCTTTAAACTGAAGATTTTCATAACCTGGAGCATCGAATGTTACAAGTACATCGCCAACAACGGCAACCGTTCCTTCTTGAACAAGGATTTCTTCAACGGTACCTTCCACCGGTGATGGGATTTCAACAACAGCCTTGTCGTTTTGAACCTCGCAAAGCACGTCATCTTCTTGAATCTTATCTCCTGGTTTTACAAACCATTTCACTATTTCACCTTCGTGTATACCTTCTCCGATATCAGGGAGTCTAAATTGGAATGCCACTGAGTTCAACCTCCTATATTAAATCATACTTAGTGCTTTGAATAAAGTCCTTTATCTTGCATTACCGATAATGCGAAATTACTTTCCCATGCAGGACATTCATTCCCAATACTTAAGATTGTTAAAACTTCAAGACTTTAGTCGCCGTTTCAATAATGTCTTTATAATTAGGTAACCATACTGTTTCAGCTTGTGAAAACGCGAATACCGTATCAGCAGCCGTCACTCGCAGCACTGGTGCATCCAAGCTCAAAATGGCACGTTCGTTAATTTCCGCTACAACATTCGCTGCAATACCAGCTTGCTTTTGTGCTTCTTGAACTACGATAGCGCGTCCAGTTTTCTCTACAGAAGCAATGATTGTATCAATATCCAATGGAGATACAGTCCGTAAGTCGACCACTTCGACGGAATGACCTTCCTTAGCCAATTCCTCAGCTGCCTTAATGGATTCCTGTACCATCGCACCATAAGTAATAATGGATAAATCCGTTCCTTCTCTTTTTACATCCGCTTTACCTAATGGAATTGTATATTCTTCTTCAGGAACTTCCTGACGGAAAGAGCGATACAATTTCATGTGCTCAAGGAAAATGACAGGGTCATTATCACGAATCGCTGAAATCAATAAACCTTTTGCATCATAAGGAGTGGAAGGGATAACAACTTTTAACCCTGGTTGCTGTGCCATTAAACCTTCTAAGCTATCAGCATGCATTTCCGGAGTATGAACTCCACCGCCAAAAGGTGAGCGAATTGTAACCGGCGCACTGTAACGTCCGCCTGAACGGTAGCGCATACGAGCAAGCTGACCGCTTACGGAATCCATTACTTCATATATAAATCCGAAGAATTGAATTTCAGGAACAGGACGGAAACCTTGTAAAGAAAGACCGACCGCTAATCCACCGATTCCAGATTCAGCAAGAGGTGTATCGAATACACGATCTTCGCCGAATTCTTTTTGAAGATTTTCCGTTGCACGGAAAACTCCTCCATTAAGACCAACATCTTCCCCAAAAACGAGTACATTCTCGTCATTTTTAAGTTCTGTACGTAATGCTTCTGTAATTGCTTGAATCATCGTCAATTGAGCCATGGCTTACTTCGACTCCTTCTCTTTATAAATTTCATATTGTTCTTTTAAGTTATAAGGCATTTCTTCAAACATGTTTTCAATAAGGTCTGTAACCTTTTGCTTAGGTTCTGCATCTGCCAATTTGATTGCTTCTTTAATATCTTCTTTTGCCTTTTCTATCGTTTCGTTCTCTAGTTCTTCATTCCAAAGTTTTTTGTTTTCCAAGAACTTGCGGAAACGCACCAATGGATCTTTCAGTTCCCACTCGTTATCCATATCAGAAGTACGGTAACGTGTCGGGTCATCCCCAGCCATCGTATGTGGTCCATAACGATACGTTAATGTTTCAATCAATGTTGGGCCTTCACCATTAATTGCACGTTCGCGTGCTTCTTTAGTTGCTGTATATACGGCCAACGCATCCATACCATCAACTTGGATTCCAGGAATACCTGCAGCCACACCCTTTTGGGCTAATGTTTTCGCAGCTGATTGTAAATCAACCGGAGTCGAGATTGCGAAACGGTTATTTTGCACGATGAAGATAGCTGGCGCTTTAAATGCACCTGCAAAGTTAATTCCCTCATAGAAGTCACCTTGTGAGGTTCCACCGTCACCCGTATATGTGATCGCTACAGCTTTTTTACCGCGTTTTTTCATTCCAAGAGCCACTCCGGCAGCTTGGATATATTGAGCGCCGATAATGATTTGCGGGGAAATGACATTGACGTCTTCAGGAATTTGATTTCCCTTAAAATGTCCCCGGGAGAATAAGAATGCTTGCCAAAGCGGAAGACCATGCCAAACGATTTGCGGAACATCACGGTAACCAGGTAGAATGAAATCCTCTTTCTCCAAAGCATACTGTGAAGCGATTTGAGAAGCTTCTTGACCGGCAGTCGGTGCATAGAACCCTAATCTACCTTGACGGTTCAGTGATATGGAACGTTGATCCAAGATGCGAGTATAAACCATACGACGCATTAATTCTTGCAGTTGTTCATCACTTAAATCAGGCATTGCCGCTTCGTTGACGACTTCTCCCTCTTCATTTAAAATTTGAAAAGTTTCAAATTGTTCTTCCACTTTCTTAAGCTGATCCTGAATATTAATTTTAGCTTGCTTAGTTTTTTGAGCCATTTGGCACCTCATCCTTTCATTAAAAAGGTTTGCTATTATTATTCTATAAAGCAAAAATAGTTTGCTTTTTAGTTTTTGCAACAATGCATTCTTTTATTTTTCCCTTAAGACCAATCCCTCAAACGTGGATCTGCTTAATATGTCTCAATCTTATTCTGTACTATAAAAAAAATCAAGATATATGATACAAGAATTTTTTTATAATTTAAGTTTACAAGAAGAAATAACCTCAAGTCAATCACATGGAGTTCCTTATTTTTTTGATTTAATTGAATTCCCATTCTTAATTCTTCTCCACTGTATTAGTTTTGGTTTTGTAACTGTACTAATAATTTGGCCTAAATTTTCATATTGGGGAGGACGAAGGACAATATTTCATTTCCTTCGCAAATCCCATCGATTCCAAAACCGCTTTAAGTAAGGGCATTTGGGCAGGTAAGATAATATTCCAAAAAAATATTCAATCGCTTTCATTTCAGTCTGCTGTTTGAATTTCTATTTTCGTTTTTTTTTAGTACAGGTACTGAAAATTTTAAAATCGTCGGTTTGCTCAAAAAATTTTTTCCGGGACTTGTCAGTCGATAAATGAACGGGATGCACAAAAATGGGCTGTGAGTGAGGATCACAGCCCATCATTAGTTATTATTTCGTTGAATCAGCCATTTCTATGCCAGAACTATCATAAAAACGTTCCTTTTTTTGATTGGCTTTTTCCGTTAATGAATTAAATTGGTCATTCGCTTTCAAAACTTTTGTATAAGAGTTATTAATTTTCTCGATTTGACCTTGTAATTCATCCATTTTCAAATCCTCTTTTTTAAACAGTTCATATAATTCACGATCATAGGCCAGACTTTGTTGATAAGCATCGTATAAGTCGTCATACGTGCTGTACCGTTCACTCATGACTTTTTTCATTTCAGTCGCTTCTTTTTTTATCTCTTCATCCTCTATTTTTCCAATTTGTCCATCTATCTTATTGAACTGTTCTTTTGACGATTGCATACTACTTTGTTCCTTTTCAATTATTTCCTCGCGTTCGTCGATATTCTTGGTCGCTTCATCTGAGAGCTCGATGATTTGTTGGTATTCATCCATTCCAAGTTTAATGATTTTCTCATACTGTTCTTTTTCCTTTTTCTCCAATTCATTGAGTGGCACTTGATGCTCGTTGAAGTCACCTTCCTTTTCTGCCGTTTTCTCTAAGATCTTGTGGATTTTCTCTTCAGGTGAACCATTAAAACAACCGGTTATGACCGCTAAAGAAAGAAGTAAAATAACATATGGACCAAAACGCTTCAACATAGACTGCTCTCTCCTTCTGATCGTTCTTCTAAGATTTATATTTCTCAAAATTTCTGTTTAAGCTGCAGACACTCGTACTAAAACATATTCCGAACAGGAATTTTTCATTACTGGGCGTAAGCCTACACCCTTTATATCATACTGCATAGGCTGTAGGGACCGTTTCAAATCAGAGTGGTCAACAAATTTTCAATACAAAAACGGAGGTATGAAATTATGTATGGAGGTTACACCCAGGATTGTTGTTATCCGGTTTCCGTTGCACCCAGCTATGGTTATGGTGAACAAGGTGGTGGAGGCTGTGGCTTTGGTAGCGGCTTCGCCATAATCATTGTCCTTTTCATTCTGCTCATCATTGTCGGAGCTTGCTTATGCTAAACAGGTAATTTTTATTACCTATACCCGAATATGATATCTATTTACCCTGATTCACAAAAAATGATGTATTTTTTTATAAAGTACAACAAGATAATAAAATAATGGCTGGGATAGGGAATGATCAACTGATTCCATCCCTATCCCATTCTGATTAATTAGACCAGTCCATTAACTTTCATCATATTTTTTGTTAAAATAACCCTATACATATAATAATAATTTTTATGGGGTGAAAAATTATGCTTACTATGGATGATTTTGTTAAGGAAGACGATCCTATTTTAAGGAAAGTCGCGTTGGAAGTCCCACTTCCGGCATCAGATGAAGATAAGCGAATTTTAGCCAGCTTGATGGAATATGTCCAAAACAGCCAATTGCATGATATTGCTGCCATATACGGGTTAAGAGCAGGAATTGGCTTGGCTGCACCACAAGTTAATGTGTCAAAAAGGATGATTGCGGTTCATTTGAAAGAAAAAGATGATCAACTGTATAGCTATGCTCTTTTTAATCCTAAACTCATCAGTCATTCAGTGGAAAAAGCATACTTAACAACCGGAGAAGGTTGTCTTTCCGTTAATCGGCCCGTTTCTGGCTATGTGCCACGTTATGCTCGAATAACGGTAGTGGGAACGGACCTGGAAGGAAAGTCGGTTCAACTCCGCCTCAAAGGCACCGCAGCCATTTGTTTTCAACATGAAATCGATCATCTTAATGGAATCATGTTTTATGATCATATCAATCAAGATGACCCCTATACCGTTCCGGAAAATTCCATCGCGGTAGTAAGGTGAGCGTAATAATCTAAAAACTCCCGTCTATTGTTTGACGGGAGTTTTTATTTTTAAATCAGTTCAAGTTCCTTCAATCCAAAAAGGATGCCATCGTCATCGACATCTTTCGTAACAAAGTCTGCCTCTTGCTTCAATAGTTGACCGGCATTCCCCATTGCCACGCCGTATCCCGCTACTTTTAACATTTCAATATCATTCAACCCATCTCCGAAGGCGTAAACGTCCTCGAGAGCGAACCCAACTTTCTCCATTAATATTTTAATGCCTTCTGCTTTTGAACCTCCGAATGGAAGTACATCCGTAGAGTACGTATGCCATCTAATAAAATGAAAGTCATCATAGTTCCCAACAAAATTCCCTTCTTCATCTTCCGAGCAGAATAATAAGGCTTGGTATATATCATGGTCCTCATAAAAATCAGCCATTTGTTCTGGGTGGGGGAACTTCAGACTGCTTAATGCATCTTCGATTCGATTATGATGGGGCACACTGGATTTCATTGTCTCCTCATTCATGAAAACGATCGGTATTTGATTATTTTCAGCATGTTCATGAAGACGTTTTATCTCAAGTTTGTTCAAAGGATTTTTGTAAACGACTTTTCCTTCAAAAACAACATATTGTCCGTTGAAACTTACGAATGTATCTATGCCAAGCTCGGCCCTCAAAGACTCGAACATGAACGGAGCCCTTCCAGTGGCAATCGCTACAAAAACCCCGTTATCCTGTAGCTGCTTAACTGCTTTTTTCGTTGAGGCAGGTAACTTTTTTTCATGATCAAGCAATGTTCCGTCAATATCAAAAAATACGATTTTCACTAACGATTCACTTCCAATTCATTCATTTTTTCCTTTTTAATATGTACTCATTTAATAATTGTCATCAAGATAAGTCAAGTAACTCCACCGAATTCCACTCGAAGTTTAGTTTTTTATTCACGAATGAGCATATACTACTCTTATATAGTAGTAACCCTTGACTTCATTTAATGCCTCCCCCTCCTTCTCGCCTCTAAAATCACATTACCAGTAATAATGAGCCTTTTTTTTCAAAAATGGACCAAGTACTTGTAAAGACATATTTACATTATTGAATAATCCTATACAATAATAACTAAGGGAGCGTGATCGCCATGTTAAAAAAGCTTCGTAAAAAGCTTGTTAAACAATGGAAAGATCTTTTAAGAAAAAAATCTATCGCATGATTTGCCATTCATATCCTGCCATGGCCGTCATCCGTATGCGAGTTTTTTTCGGACAGCCCTTCAAAAACTTGCGGAGGGCTTCTTCCTTGTTGTAAAGTTCTTGCTAAGCATTCTTTCTACCTTGGCTTTGTAAATGGCCAAGTGAATACATATTTCTATTTAGAATATGAGCCGTTGTCATTCCATGAAACGCTGTACCCAGTGGTACTATATTAATTATGAAAGAAATCGTTTGCGAAAAAAATGATTTTGTTTAATTAAGGTAAAGTGAGATAAACTGATTTTCGAACGAAAACGAGTAATTAGAAACTTTCTTTGTCGATTTAAGTTTTACACATAGTAAAAACGGATAGGATAGAGGATAGAGGAAGCTGCAATTGGATTGATACCCGAAATTGCCATCTATTTTTTATATACTTAAGACATTGGTATATTGAGTTCATCAAAACCCCTTCCGTTTTTATGGCGGAGCTGGGTTTATTTTTACATGATGTTGAAAAACATGAAAAAATTGTTGTTTTTATATATAATGAAAAAAGCAATGCAAACAAGTGAGGAGAGATTAAAATGGTTTTTAAGGTATACTATCAAGTAACCATAGCAGAGGTTCCCATCAGGGAGAATACTAAAACAATGTTCGTCGAAGGTGAATCCGTTCGTGACGTCCGTTTAAAATTAATAAAAGAACCTTATAATGTCGAAATTGTACTACCTGTAACAGGAGCATATTTAGAATATGAAAAACAAAATGAAGATTACAAAGTATTGGAGCTATAATTTATGAAATTTGTAAAAAATGATCAAACAGCTGTATTCGCCCTGGGCGGTTTAGGCGAAATCGGTAAGAACACATATGCTGTTCAGTTTCAAGATGAGATCATCGTCATTGATGCTGGAATTAAATTTCCGGAAGATGAACTTCTAGGTATTGATTATGTGATTCCAGACTACAGCTATTTAGAGAAAAATGTAGATAAAATTAAAGGTGTTTTCATCACTCATGGCCATGAAGACCATATTGGCGGGATTCCTTATTTACTTAGAAAAGTGAATGTTCCAGTATACGGCGGAAAGCTAGCACTTGGATTGCTTCGTAATAAATTGGAAGAACACGGCCTTTTACGCCAGACGACGATGATTGAGATCAGTGAAGATGAAGTGATTAAGTTCCGGAAGACTTCCGTCTCTTTCTTCCGTACAACTCACAGTATTCCCGATTCATATGGAATTGTTGTAAAAACGCCACCAGGACAAATTGTTCATACTGGTGATTTTAAATTTGATTTTACTCCAGTGGGCGAGCCAGCCAACTTGACCAAGATGGCTGAAATCGGAAAAGAAGGCGTATTGTGCTTACTCTCGGATAGCACAAATAGTGAAGTGCAGAATTTCACTATGTCAGAAAGCCGTGTCGGCGATACCATTCAAGATATTTTCCGCAAGGTGGACGGCCGGATTATTTTTGCCACATTCGCATCGAACATCCATCGTCTGCAACAAGTGGTGGAAGCAGCCGTAGCTAATGGACGTAAAATAGCTGTTTTTGGGCGTAGCATGGATTCTGCCATATCAATTGGCCAAGACCTTGGTTATATCACAGCGCCAAAAGATACATTCATTGATGTACAGCAATTAAATCGTATGCCTGCGAACAAAGTAACCATCCTTTGTACTGGCAGCCAAGGTGAACCAATGGCAGCTCTTTCGCGGATTGCAAATGGCACTCACCGTCAAATTCAAATCATTCCTGGTGATACAGTCGTATTTTCTTCTTCACCTATTCCTGGTAACACAATCAGTGTTTCCAGAACGATTAATCAATTGTATCGCGCTGGAGCAGACGTCATTTCAGGTCCACTGAGTGATATTCATACATCTGGGCATGGCGGTCAGCAAGAACAAAAACTAATGCTTCGTTTGATCAAGCCAAAATTCTTCATGCCAATCCATGGAGAATACCGTATGCAAAAACTTCATGCCCGACACGCAGTCGATTGCGGTGTTCCTGAGGAAAATTGCTTTATCATGGATAATGGTGAAGTACTTTCCTTAAGTGAAAACACAGCACAAATCGCTGGTAAAATTCCTTCGGGTTCGGTTTATATCGATGGAAGCGGCATCGGGGATATCGGTAACATCGTTTTACGCGATCGTCGGATTCTTTCTGAAGAAGGCCTTGTCGTTGTCGTTGTCAGCATAAATATGAAGGAATTCAAAATTGCATCTGGTCCTGACATCATCTCACGTGGATTTGTTTATATGAGGGAATCAGGAGACCTAATTAGCGATGCTCAATCCTTGATCACAAAGCATTTGAATAAAGTGATGGATCGCAAAACTACACAATGGTCTGAAATTAAAAATGAAATTACAGATACTTTGTCTCCATTCTTATATGAAAAAACTAAACGCCGTCCAATGATCCTACCGATCATCATGGAAGTTCAATAAAAAAAAAGGTTTCGGAATGATCTCATTCCGAAACCTTTTTGATTTTATATTGGATTTGAACCAGTTATAGAGAATAGCCTGCATCGACAATTTTTCAAGTCCCAATAAACTAATCCAACGCATACCATGCTTTTCTTTTGCATCTGCGAATACACGATTGAAACGCTCATTATTTTTCACGAACGTACTAAATGAATAAACCATTGATTGGAACGGAGGGTACACGATACTCCTGCGGGAATTCGCGTCCAAGGGAGACACCTCAGGAGCAAAGGCGCCGAGGGCGGACCGCCCGTGGAAAGCGAGTGCCTGAAGGGGAAATCAACGTTTAAGTCATACAACCTAAAAAAAACTGTAGACAAACTCAATTATTATCGAGCTTGTCTACAGACTAAAAGCCCAGCCATCATATAGCTGGACTTTTTATTTTCCTTTAAAGTGAGCGCTGCTCGATTTTAGCAGGACACTTACTTATCCTACAATCTTTTTTTCGAAACGATTGATGTCGGAATCTGCTCCAATGACGATTAAAATATCGCCTTTATGAATTAAATCGTTTGCCTGAGGAGAAACATTGATTTCATTCCCTCTTTTAATCGCGACGATATTCAGCCCGTAGTGGGCGCGGATATCCAGATCAAATATAGAATTGCCATTCATCTTTTGGCTTGCGACAATTTCAACGATGGAATGTTCATCAGAAAGCTCCAAATAATCAAGAATATTGTTGGAGCCCATTTTATGCGCAATCCTTCTCCCCATGTCTCTTTCGGGATGCACGACAAAATCAGCTCCGATTTTACGAAGCACCTTCTCATGATAATCATTCTGCGCTTTTACCGTAACATTTCCGACACCCAATTCTTTAAGTATAAGCGTTGTCAAAATACTCGCCTGAATATTCTCACCGATTGCAACAATGACGTGATCGAAATTACGAATTCCTATGTTTCTCAGCACATTTTCATCAGTGGTATCCCCTACTACGGTATGTGAAGCAATTCTGGCGAATTCATTGACACGATCTTCATCTGCATCGATAGCCAGAACTCCTAATCCTTCTTCAGCTAACGTTCTGACTATACTGCCGCCAAAACGGCCGAGTCCAATCACTGCAAATTCTTTTTTCACAACAAGCCCTCCAACATCATTCGTTCTTTCCTTTTAGCATTATTCAAATTCCAGTAAGGAAAAACATTTAAGCTTCGTTTCCTTTAAACGTTATATAGTTAGTTAAATGATTAATCGCAAGTTCAATGGCATCTTCATCCGGACATAACTTAGCATGGTGCAAACCATATTCTGATGAAACACCTAGCCAAAACATGAAACCCGGAATCTCCTTTAACATATATCCAAAATCTTCACCTGTCATCGCTTCAGTGCAGCGATGCAGATGAACGGAAGATGACTTCTCCGTAAACTCCATGAATTCCTGGGTCAACCGTTCTTCATTATACACCTGGTGGTACATCGCACCATAGTCGATTTCTGCCAGGCATTCATAGCCAACTTGTATGCCGTCGACAAGCGCTTTTATTCTCGACTTGACCTTTACCATCGATTCTGGATTAAGCGTGCGTACTGTGCCCTCTAACCTCGCTGTCTCGGCAATAATATTTTGAACGGTTCCTCCAGTAATCTTCCCAACTGTAATGACAGCTGAATCAAGTGGATTGACATTCCGGGAAACGATGGTTTGGAGCTGCCCGACAAGCGAACAGGCAGCAATGACCATATCCTTTGTTTCATGTGGGTAAGCTGCATGCCCCCCTTTACCTTTCAAATCGATGAATAATTCAGATGTATTGGCAAATAAAAGCCCTTCTTTAACGGCGATCGTTCCAACTGGATACTCTGGAGCAATATGCAAGGCGAGAATCATATCCGGTTTCCATTTTTTCATGGTATCCGATTTCAGCATCGGTTCAGCTCCGCCAGGTCCTTCTTCGGCCGGCTGGAAAATGAATAATAAGTCATCATCGATCGGGTTCTCGGTGAAATAGGTTAATAACCCCAGACCGATGCTCATATGAAAATCATGACCGCAGGCATGCATATATTCTTCATGGGTGGATGCAAAAGGCAATCCGGTTTCCTCTTTAATCGGCAGACCATCTATATCAGCTCGGTAGCCAATTGTTTTCCGCGGGTTCCTTCCCTTCACTTTCACGAATATCCCTGTTCGCCAAGTTTCTATCTCGATACGCTCCGAGGCTAAATTCGTTATGTAATTCAATAGATATTGCTGAGTCTTGAATTCCTTAAATCCTATCTCCGGAATTTGATGCAAATCACGCCGGATCTCGGCAAATGGATTTATTTTCACATTATTCCCTCCCTATACAGAAAGCGTGGATAAGATTATCCACGCTTTTGACAATATTCACATAAGAATTAAAGTTGACGAAGTTCTTGCATGATCTCTGTTTTTGACTTGGTTTTTTCATCAATTTGTTTAATGACCTTTGCCGGGATACCAGCAGCCACAGAGAATGGAGGAACATCTTTTGTTACAACGGCACCGGCCGCTACAACTGAACCTTGACCGATTTTCACTCCTTCAAGTACGACCGCATTAGCTCCGATCAAAACATCGTCTTCCAAGATGACCGGTTGTGCGGAAGGAGGTTCGATAACACCTGCTAAAACTGCACCAGCACCTACGTGACAGTTTTTACCTACTGTTGCACGTCCGCCAAGTATTGCATTCATGTCAATCATTGTACCTTCACCAATGACAGAGCCAATATTGATTGATGCACCCATCATGATCACTGCGTTGTCACCAATCGATACTTGGTCACGGATTATAGCGCCAGGCTCGATACGAGCTTTGATGCCTTTTAGGTCCAATAAAGGAATGGCAGAGTTACGGCGATCGTTTTCTACTACATAATCCTCGATTTTAGTTCCCGCAGCCTTGATTGCCTCTTCGACATCAGACCATTCACCGAATACCACACCTGTATTCCCTGTAATGAAAGTTTTAGAAGCCGGACCAAAATCCATGCCTTCTAAATCACCTTTGACATATACCTTTACTGGTGTCGATTTCTTACTATTTGAGATAAAAGCAATAATCTCGTTTGCATCCATTTTATTCATTCCGGGTAAAACCTCCTAAATATGTATCATTACTCGTTTTAAATTTAACAGACAACTGCCTGCAAGACAAGCTGAATGTCACGACAATATATTATTCTGCCCTATTGACATTGGCTTCATCGGACCTATAACATTCCTTGGTCGCGAATGTGTTCTTTCACCACTTCAGTGAATGCTTGGACTTGTTTTAACTGGAAAGCAGATTCATAGCCGCAAAGCCATGTATCCCGTTCTATAGAATGGTTATGCTCATCTAAAAGTGGGATTTTAAAAATATTCGTATCTTTATCATGCAAAGTGATGGCAGGCAGGATCGCATAACCTATACCATTGAACACCATTTGTTTGCACGTTTCGATTTGATCCACGACGATGGTGTTTTTTGGTGTCGTTTTAAATTGCCGATGCCACCAGTCCTGAATTTCCTGATAATAATTCGAGTCACTTTTAAATTGAATGAATGGCCGGTCCGTTTCGAACACCTGATTCAATTCCTTCATTTCAGTATCGACCAAATAAAGCATATCTGTAAACAAATGCTGTTTTACCCCTTTCCAATCCGGGGCTCCCCTTATGATGCCAATATGTACTTGGCCTTCATACAAAGACTTTAAAATCTCACTGCTCCAGCCTGTGATTAAAGAAATTTTGGCATACGGATATTTTTGGACAAACTTTTTCAATACTTGCGGCAGCCAGTTTTGACCGACAATCGAAGCACAGGCGATTTTCAAAGTGCCATATACTTCATGATCCATGGCTTGGATACTTTCCCTTACTTTTTCTTCTTTTTCGATTACCTCATTGGCCAAACGAATCACCGCTTCTCCTGCAGGCGTCAACGATAGTCCTTTTTGTGAACGAAGAAACAGCTTCGAGCCCCAATCCTTTTCTATTGATTGTAAACGCTGTGATAACGCCGGTTGGGAAACGAACAACCGCTCAGCAGCTTTTCTCATATTCATTTCCTGAGCAAGTACGGATAATAAATGAAATTCTGAAAACGACATATACACCAGCCTCTTGATAATTAATTCTTATGATGATGATTTAAAT
>NZ_JBHXAS010000041.1:0-38772 GCF_042727425.1 Peribacillus sp. NPDC060253 | reverse complement strand
CCTTATTGTTATTATTTATATATTTTCCTAATTGATGAAAAGTAATACAATTTTCTTTAGATAAACTACAAGTTTAAGAAGGGTATTTTTTCTCTTAATACTGAAATCAGAAAAAATCGTACATTCAAATCGTTGGTACATAAGGGGTATGGAACCGTACTTATGAATAGAGAAGAAAGGTCGATGAAGAGGACACAACCAAAAGATGTGCAGCCGATCCGGGATCAGCAGCAGGTAGAAGATATGAAATGGGCGCTAAAGCGCCATTGTTCGGAACGCGATTACATCCAGTTTGTCGCAGGCTGCGAGACTAGCCTACGTGTCGGGAACCTACTCAAGCTCACCACAAAGCAAATCTTGGACCTTAAAGTGCCTCCCAGAACTTCATAGTACCCAAGTTGAGGTAATCTATACCAGTTATTTGTAACGATTAAATAAATGATTCATTAAGAAAAATAGGATAAAAGACTGTCGTTATATGTAAAAATCTGTAGGTCTATGTAAATATTAGAGTGAATCAACTCATTTTTTTGGGTTTGTGAGCTCCAAAAGTCCTGTACGAAAATTCCTAAATGGGAAGTAATTGATTTACACGTCTTCATACACCTTTAAAAAAGTCCTTCTATACTTGAGACAGATTCAAATATTAGGAGGGAAAGATCAATGAATAATGAAAAAGCGATGGATGAGTTAATCAAAGATTGGAGCGATGTAAGCTTAGGTAAGAATATGGACCGCCGAAACTTTATCCAGGGAGCAAGTAAACTTGCCGGACTTTCATTAGGTCTTGCCCTTACACAATCAATGGGCGGGATTGAAGTGAATGCTGCCCCGAAATTCAGTGATTATCCATTTACGCTTGGTGTTGCTTCCGGTGATCCACTCTCGGATAGTGTTGTTTTATGGACAAGACTGGCACCTGATCCGTTGAATGGAGGAGGTATGCCACATGAAGCCATTTCAGTTAAGTGGGAAGTGGCTAAGGATGAAAATTTCAGAAAGATTGTTCAGCAAGGCAAAGAAATAGCCAGGCCGGAACTTGGCCATTCTGTTCATGTGGAAGTAAGCGGGTTAAAACCGGATAAAGTCTATTATTACCGTTTTAAATCTGGCGGTGAAGTAAGTCAGACTGGGAAAACAAAGACACTTCCGCCAATTGGTTCAAGTGTTTCGAGCCTTTCCTTCGCATTTGTTTCATGCCAGCAATTTGAGCATGGCTATTATACGGCCTATAAACATTTGGCAAAAGAAGATTTGGATCTTGTCTTTCACCTTGGCGATTACATATATGAGTACGGACCAAATGAATATGTTTCTTCTTCAGGGAATGTCCGTGTACATAGTGGCCCGGAAATCATTTCGCTTGAGGATTATCGCAATAGATATGCACAATACCGCTCTGATACTCATTTAAAAGCGGCACATGCAGCTTTCCCATGGGTCGTGACTTGGGATGATCATGAAGTTGAAAACAATTATGCTAATGTCATTCCGGAAAAAGGGCAATCGGTGGAAGCATTCATCAAGAGAAGGGCAGCCGCTTACCAGGCTTATTATGAGCATATGCCTCTTCGTAAATCGTCGTTGCCAAAGGGAGCGGATATGCGGTTATACCGAAACTTCTCATATGGTGACTTAGCCTCTTTCTTTGTACTTGATTCACGTCAATACCGGGATGATCAGGCGAACGGCGATGGAAGTTCACCGCAAACGCCTGAGTCACTTGATCCGAAGCGTACATTACTCGGTCCAGAGCAGGAAAAGTGGCTAACTGATAATCTATCGATTTCAAAAACGAAGTGGAATGTGCTGCCACAGCAGATTTTCTTTGCACCGCGGAATTATGGAACACCAACTGCGCCCAAATACAGCATGGATTCTTGGGATGGTTACCCGGCTGCTCGTGATCGTTTGATTGATGTCATAAAAAGAAAAAACATGGAAAATGTGGTCGTATTGACCGGTGATGTTCATGCAAGTTGGGCCTCCAATTTAAAAACGGACTTCAACGATCCAAATTCAAAGATTTTCGGAGTGGAGTTTGTCGGCACATCCATCACATCTGGTGGAAATGGAGCAGACAAGCGTGCGGATACGGATAAAATACTAAGTCAGAATTCACATTTAAAGTTCTTTAATGATTACCGGGGTTATGTACGCTGCAAAGTAACACCAGAACAATGGAAGGCGGACTATCGCGTTGTTCCATTCGTGACAGAACCTGGAGCGGATATATCGACAAGAGCCTCCTTTGTTTTTGATAAGGATCAAACAGGTCTGCGAAAGGTTGCATCAAGTACGGTAACGGAAGGTGTACAAAAAACGAACGAAGTCGAGGAAGATCGGACACTTGCCCATAGTCGCGCACATGAAAAGCAAAGAATGCACAAGCAGGGGAAAGTCACTAATTGATAGAAAGACAAGGAATCGTGAATACGAAAAGTTCTTGAAATTGAAAGGAGTGAATTAGAATGCTTTCTAATATTGGGATACCAGGGCTAGTTATCGTTCTCGTGATTGCATTGATTATTTTTGGACCGTCGAAGCTGCCGGAAATCGGACGTGCATTTGGTCGAACATTATCCGAATTCAAAAGTGCAACCAAAGGATTGGTGAATGATTCAGAAAAAGAGGATGAAAACGAGAATAAAGCTGCGATAAGGGCTGTTAAAAAAGAAGGATGAATTTTATGAGGAAGGGCGGGCGGAAAGACTAAGCCTGCTTCTTTTCATGAGAGTTAGAGATTGCATTATTTTAGCCATTACTAAATGACGAAGCCATTCTGATTTATGTTATATGGTTTGTAAATGGATAAAAAAGGAGGAGTGAAAGTGGAGAGCAAGGATGTACACGTTATGGAGCATATGCAGGAACTCCGAAGCAGAATCATTAAAACACTGATAGGATTTCTTGCTTCTTTCATAGTGAGTTTCATATTCGTACAGGATATTTATGAGCTGCTCATTAAGGATTTAGAAGGGAAACTTGCCGTGCTCGGACCCAGTGACATCCTGTGGGTATATATGATAATCGCTGCGGTTTGCGCGATAGCTGCGACGATTCCGCTTGCAGCCTATCAGTTATGGCGCTTTGTAGCTCCTGCGTTGAAACCGGAAGAGAGAAAGGTTACTTTTCGATTCATTCCTGGGTTGTTCATCTTATTTATCATAGGAATCTCTTTTGGATATTTTGTGTTGTTTCCCATAGTGCTGGGATTCCTCACATCCCTATCTGCCGGGCAGTTCGAGATGATGTTCACAGCGGAAAAGTATTTTCGGTTCATGATTAATTTGATCTTGCCTTTTGGGATTTTATTTGAAATGCCGCTTGTGGTCATGTTCCTGACTAGATTAGGAATCATCAATCCGAAGGTGTTGAAAAAGTCTCGTAAGATTTCTTACTTCGCCCTTGTTATCATCTCGATCGTGATTACGCCACCTGATATCATTTCGGACATTTTGGTCATTATCCCTTTACTTGTGCTTTATGAGGTGAGTGTCCAGCTGTCCAATATGGTTTATAGAAAAAGGCTTATGAAAGAGGAGTCAGCTTTACCTGTAACATGAAATGTAGTTACCAACCTTTTGGAAAAAAACATTTCTTAGGAAATATTTAAAGGTACACAAAAAAGTTGAGGAGGATAATCCCCTCAACTTTTTTTATGGCAAAATAATACTTTGTGAAATGATAAGGACAGTGTTCGTTTTCTTTAGAATAAATTAACAAGAAAAAAGCAACATTTCAAAGACATCTGTAATGGGTTTTCATACATTGTCGGATAAGAGGCATAAACATGCTCAAGATTACACGGGGCATGTTTATTTATTTTTTTTTGAAGGAGAGAGGATTCTTTATAGCGAATAATTGTAATCACCTGAAATTTAGAACAGCACTAGATCAAAAAACCTGCAATTTAACACTAGATACTTAAAATCCTGAATGATTCGAAATAAGTCGATGGAGTAATGAATGTTGATATTATCATTACAGTATAAATAGATATCTAGGGTCAAAATGCATGAAAGGAAAGGTGAGTACTCATGAAAGATTTAATGAAAATTATTGCAGGAAACATTTCCATGACCTTTGCTTATGCTTACTTAATCGTGCCCAATGAAATTATTAATGGGGGCGTAACTAGCTCTGCGTTGTTATTGAATGCTTTATCGGGTTATAACATTGCCATGCTGGCTAATTTAGTTACTGGATTTTTGTTAATCATTTGTTTAGTTTTTTTAGGTAAAGAGTACTTTGTTAAGTCGATAGTAAGTTCGCTAAGTTATATGTTGTTTTTTAATTCTTTTTATTCACTGAATATACGTTTTGATTTAAATATCGTTTTAGTGGTTCTAATATCGTCGATTTTGATAGCGTTAGGATACTATTTATGTATAACAGCAAATGCCTCCACTGTTGGTTTTGATGTGATCGCACTAATTTTACATCATAAAAATGAAAAAATAGATATTGCAGTGACAATAAGGATTATTAATCTAATCGTACTGGTCCTAGGGCTCCTTGTTTACGGTTATTCATCGATCATTAAGGGTGTTGCGTTTACCTTGATCTTTTCATACTTTTTAAAGAAAATGCTGGATAGAAAGCAAAATTCCTTAAAGGCAGAATTGGATCGTACAGTCGATGAAACTTCCAGAGTGAAAGAAATATGAAACATTTGAATGATCTTGTATTTAGGCCCACCATACATTTTTTTTTGATTTTGTTTTGTTATCTAAATATTCTGTTTTTGATTGACTTTAAAAAAATCAGAGTGTATTATACACATAGAAAGTGGTACTAACGTCATGACGTAATGATGTTATTTCCTCTTGCAAAAATGAATGATAGGAAGGGGGAATAGTGATTCAAAATTAAAGCCATAGTGTCATCTCCTGAGTTGTTTGAATAGGCCAAGGTTCCAAGTTCCACTTTCCTTGTGAAAATGTAAGGGAAAGAAAGCAAAATTTTTACTTTTACATCGATGTAGTGATTATCTTTAGTTGATTCCCTAAAATATTGAAAGTTGGTGGAGGGTATGAAACATCAACAAGAAGAACTGAAACCAGGTCTGAAACAAAGACATTTAACGATGATATCATTGAGTGGTGTCATCGGTGCTGGTTTATTCGTTGGAAGCGGTATCATTATTGGTCAAACGGGCCCCGGAGCGATTTTATCATATGTTTTGGCAGGCTTGATCGTTGTTTTAGTCATGAGAATGCTTGGGGAAATGGCTACAGTAAATCCCAATACTGGATCATTTGCGGTTTATGCAAGAGAAGGAATCGGTGAATGGGCCGGTTTCACCACAGGTTGGTTATATTGGTTCTTTTGGGTTATCGTAATTGCTTTGGAAGCAACGGCAGGAGCTGCAATCATACATGGCTGGGTTCCTTCCGTTCCGGTCTGGGTCATAAGTCTCTCGCTGATTATTCTTTTGAAGCTGACGAATATATTTTCCGTTAAATCGTTTGGTGAGTTTGAATACTGGTTTTCGATCATTAAAATAATCAGTATCATCCTATTTTTGTGTCTGGGCGTTGCAGTGATCTTAGGTTTTATCCCATCGATAAAACCACCTGGCACCTCTAACCTTTTGAACTTTGGTGGTTTTATTCCAAACGGGATAAGTTCAGTACTTGTCGGCGTCGCCATTGTTTTCCATGCTTTTGTAGGAGTGGAGATTCCTGCAATTGCGGCTGGTGAAACGAGTGATCCGGTTAAATCAGTAAGAAGTGCATTGAACAGTGTGGTTTGGCGAATCCTGATTTTCTATATTGGATCCATCGCGGTACTAGTGACCCTTTTACCATGGAATTCTGCTTCCTTGCTGAAGAGCCCGTTTGTTGCCGTTCTTGAAATGCTGGGAATTCCTTCTGCTGCCCTGATCATGAATATAGTGATTCTCATTGCATTGCTTTCCTGTTTGAATTCCGGATTATATACAAGCTCCCGTATGTTATTCTCCCTTGCACAAAAGGGTGATGCACCAAAAATATTCTCAAGGGTGAGCAAGAACGGGGTCCCTATCCTTGCTGTAATCGGTTCTACTTTATTTGCCTTTATCAGCACCATTTTCAGTTACGTATCACCAGATAAAATCTTTTTCTTTTTAGTGAATTCCTCGGGAGGGGTCGGAATACTTGTCTATCTATCGATTGCGGTTTCCCATCTCAGATTAAGGAAGAGGATGGAGAAAGAAAATCCCGGAGTTTTCAAGATCAAGATGTGGTTATTTCCGTATTTAACGTATGCAACCATTCTTTCCATGATTTCCGTGATCATATTAATGGCATTTATCGATTCCCAGCGTCCTCAGTTTATCTTTACCATGCTATTTAGCTTGATCGTTATCTGTTCTTTCTTTTTCATTCGACGAAGAAAAGCGAAATATATGAAGAGTGAATTAAATATTGTTCCTGGTTCCCCTAATTCCGAAAAGTTATAGCTTTTAGCATTAGCACTAAACCATAATAAAAATTCTATGTTTTTCGACTCAATTAATTAAAAAATAGATTGTTTCGTATACTTCTAAGATATTCCTCAGATAAAATTCTTCAAGCACTTTTCAACTAGAATATGATTCCCATAGAAAAAAGAGTGTAAATGTACCAAGCACGAGGTGGCATTGTCTTTTTAATTCATGATGGAGGGATGATCTTGAATGTTTTCCGTTTATTCACGAATGGGCTCATCTTTGGCACCATATTGCTGTCAGGCTGTAACAATACAATAAAATCGGACGAACACAACCAAGAAAAAAATCCGGTCACAAATGAAAAGTCCGATAACAATGCAGCAGAGACCCAAGATGCAAAAGTTATTAAAACAGGTGTCGACGAAGTGATTCAATCAATAAATGCTTTGGTAACAGAAGTAAGTGCCGAGGCTGATCCAGAGAAAATTCAAGAACTGGGCGAAAAGGTCAGTTCTAACTGGGATTCGATAGAGAAGCAAGTGGAAGATGATTATCCCGATTGGTATGAACGAATTGAAAAAAATCTATACCCATTAATCGGGGAGTCAGGAAATCCTGAAAAAGACACAGAAAAAATCCTGGAACTCACTAAAGCAACGAAAGAAGATTTACAGTTATTTTTGAAAGAAGTGAAATGAATGTACGTTATATTCGGATTCATCACAAAATGAGACTTTTTTCCGGTTTTTAACCGTTTTTTTGAGGGGGGAAAGAGATGGAGAGGGGAGAGGAGATTGACTTGGAAAGTGCAAAAGAATGGAACGAGGTACAGGCAGTCATATTTGATTGGGCAGGAACGACGGTGGATTATGGTTGTTTTGCGCCGGTCCAAGCATTTGTCGAGATATTCAGGATAAGGGGGATAGATATTTCCATTAAGGAAGCAAGGGAGCCCATGGGTTTATTGAAATTGGATCATATAAGGGAACTCCTGAAAATGACTCGAATCCGGAATTTATGGATTGCTAAATTCGGGAAAGAACCGGACGAAAGAGATCTAGAATCATTATATAAAGACTTTGAGGCTTTGCTTTTTAAGCTTCTCAAGGAGAACGCCAAACCTATACCTGGCGTAATTGAATTAGTCAGGCGTTTAAGGCAGCAAGGAATAAAAATCGGTTCGACAACAGGGTATACTCGTGAAATGATTAATATTGTTAAAGACGAGGCGGAAATATGGGGTTATCAACCAGATACCATCGTTGCGTCTACCGAAGTGCCTACAGGAAGGCCTGCACCTTGGATGTGCTTTAAGACGGCGATGAATCTCCAAGTGTATCCACTCAGTAAAATCGTTAAAGTCGGCGATACGATCAGTGACATCAAAGAAGGCATTTCTGCGGGAATGTGGACGGTTGCCGTATTGAAAGGCGGCAGTGAAATAGGCCTTTCAGAAGCAGAAATCAACGAAATGGACCCATTTGAACTGCAATGCCGCATGAAAAATGCCGAAAACCGTTTTCTGAATGCAGGTGCCGATTTCGTGATTGATGAAATAGGCGATTTATTGGAGATCATTGATAGGATCAACTACAGATTGACCGAAAAAAAGGATACCTTTATTAGTTAATTAGACGTTTGTTCATGTAATAATGATGCCTGTCTCCATTAAGTGATAAAAAAATTCAAAATATTCATTTTATTCATTGACTGTTTGATCTAATGGTAGTATTATACATCTTATAACTGGTACGGACGTCGCAACGTCATTATCAGAAATAAACATAATTAAGGAGAATGTGCTATGGTCGAAACAAAAACGGTAAGAGGAACGAAAGTTAAAATGACACCAAGTGAAGCCATCGTTGAGACGTTAGTGGCCGAGGGAGTTAAACATATCTCGGGAATTCTGGGATCTGCCTTCATGGATATGCTTGATTTATTGCCAACTGCAGACATCCGTTTTATCGGTGTCCGCCATGAACAAAGTGCAGCACATATGGAAGATGCCTATTGTCGTGTCTCAGGTGTTGCCGGGGTTGTCATCGGGCAAAACGGACCTGGAATGACCAATATGGTCACCTCTGTTGCAGCGGCCAATCAAGCTCATACTCCTATGGTGGTCATCTCTCCTTCAGCTGGTACACCAACGGTTGGATGGGATGGTTTTCAGGAATGTGATCAAGTTTCCATCTTCAAGGCCATCACGAAAGAAACGGTTAGAGTGACACACCCAGGCCGGGTCGCTGATTGCCTTAGGACAGCATTTCGGATTGCCTATGCCGAGAGGGGACCAGTTTTATTCGATATCCCCCGTGATTACTTCTATGGTGAAGTGGAAGATCAAATACTTCAACCACATCAATATCGAGTAGATGAAAGAGGTTGCGGATCTTCTGCATCCTTGGATAGAGCGGCAGAAATTTTGGCTGAGGCTGAGTATCCTGTGATTATTTCCGGCAGGGGTACGGTTGATTCAGATGGCATTGAGGAAATTAAGAATATTGCAGAATATTTAACAGCTCCGGTAGCTGTCTCCTATATGCATAATGATGCTTTTCCTGCTGATCATCCATTATCAGTCGGCCCAATCGGTTACATGGGTTCAAAGGCGGCCATGAATACACTTAAGAAAGCGGACGTCATATTGGCGGTCGGTACAAGATTATCAGTATTTGGAACGTTACCATGCTATGACATTGATTATTTCCCTAAAGATGCGCAAATCATCCAAATAGATATTAACCCAAGGCAAATTGCCAGGACACATCCTGTGGAAGTTGGAATCATCGGAGATGCCCGTGAAGCGAGTCGTGAAATTTTGAAACGGTTGAAGGCTAATAAACCTAACGTAAAACAAGAAAAAAATCGGATAGTCGAAGTAACGAATGAAAAACAAAAATGGGAAGAAGAATTGGTGAAACTCGCGATGATCGATGGAACACCGATCAATCCGCGTCGGGCCCTTTTGGAATTGACTAAGGTGTTGCCTGAAAATGCCATCGTCACTACAGATATCGGTAATGTTTCGTCAACTGCAAACGCTTACTTGAAATTCAATCAGAGCAGAAGACATATCGCTGCGCTTACATTCGGGAACACAGGATTTGCTTACCCATCCGCACTAGGTGCCAAGTTAGCTGAGCCGAATACGCCTGTTTTAGCCATTGTTGGAGATGGGGCATGGGGGATGAGCTTACATGAAGTGAGTACGGCCGTTGAAGAAAACATTCCTGTCATCGCGTGCGTCTTCAATAATAATGCCTGGTGCGCAGAGAAAAAGAACCAAGTCGATTTCTATAATAACCGTTTTGTAGGGGCGGATATCCAAAATCCTGATTTTGCAGAAGTTGCACGATCCATGGGTGCAGTTGGTATTAGAGTGGAAAAACCGGAGGAATTAGGGTCTGTCATAGAAAAAGCAATAAAATCTAACAAACCGACTGTCATTGATATACAAGTGGATGGAACACAGTTAGCTCCTCCATTTAGAAAAGATGCATTAAAAATGCCTACTAGATTATTAGAAAAATATTCTCATTTAGATCATAAAAACTGGGATAAATGATGGTGTGAAAAGAGTGTAACGGTGGCGCGATGACTTTATGATGATGTTAGTCATCGCACCATTCACCACCTGGTTCTAATTTATTAAGAGTCTGTTACTGCATGGGAACGTAACTAAATTGCGTTCAATGAATAATAAGGGGGTTTCAATTGTGAAGTTGGAAACTGAAACGAAAGACCTTGTTCAAATGGATAAAGATCATTTATGGCATGCGATGCATCGCTATAATGAAAAGGATGCTCCCATGATGGCTACGGAAGGAACCGGCTCATGGTTCACGGATACTAAAGGAGATAAATATTTAGATGGAGTTTCCGGATTATGGTGCTTGAACCTGGGCCACGGACGGAAAGAAATCGCCCAGGCAGCCTATGAACAAATGATTAACTTATCTTATTTCCCTTTAACGTTAAGCCATAAGCCGGCCATCGAATTATCGGCAAAAATAAGTGAACACTTAAAGGGTTCCTATACAACTTTTTTTACGAACAGCGGATCCGAGGCGAATGAGACCGCATTCAAGATCGCTCGGCAATATCATTCTCAAAATGGAAACCCTGGGAAATATAAATTCATCTCTAGGTATCGAGCTTATCATGGTAATACGTTTGGCTCATTAAGCGCAACGGCACAAGCGAATCGGAGAGTGAAATATGACCCAGGGGTTCCAGGATTCCTCCATGTGCCGCCGCCTTACAGTTATCGTAGCTCGTTTGGGGAAAACGTTGAAAACTCTGATCTTCTTGCAGCTGATTATATCGATCAGGTTATTAACTTTGAAGGATCCGAAACGGTAGCTGGTGTTATTCTTGAACCATTCATCTCTGGTGGAGGGGTCCTTATTCCTTCAAAAGAATACTTAACAAAAGTTGCTGAAATCTGTAAGAAGCATGATGTTCTTTTAATTGTGGATGAAGTGGTTTCAGGTTTTGGAAGAACTGGAAAAATGTTTGGGTTTATGCATTCAGATGGGGTTCAGCCGGATATTGTAACGATGGCAAAGGGTTTGACCAGTGGATATCTTCCACTTGGGGCAACAGCGGTGAACTCAAGGATTTATGAGAAATTCAAAGGTGATGGTAAATTAAATCACTTTAGGCATGTGTCAACATATGGAGGCCATCCTGCATCATGTGCAGTAGCTCTTAAGAATATTGAAATCATCGAAAAAGAAAAAATTGTTCAAAGAGTAGCTGAACTAAGTGAAACTAAACTAAGTGAGCTCTTTGAATTGACGGCCCTTGATAAAGTCGGGGAGGTACGCGGGGTTGGATTCTTATATGGAATTGAATTAGTGGAAGATAAAAAATCAAAAACGCCCGTTTCCGATGAGTTCATGGGAAAAGTAATAGGGTCATGTAAGGCTAAAGGGCTTATCATCGGCCGTAACGGTGATACAGTTCCTGGATATGGGAATGTATTGATCATTGCACCGCCTTTATCTTCAACAAATGAAGATTTAGATTTTGTCATTGAAACAGTAAAATCCGTTTTATATGAATTATGCTAACCGATAAAAGGTGATTGGCCTTTAGAGTCATATCATAACCGATTAAGGATGATGGGCATGATATGTCTAACTGTATTGACATCCATGTCCATTTTTTATGTTGGGTCTAACCGTGTGGGATAACTGGACAATACGAAGTAGGAGGAACTATGCAAACACAACGCAGGTTATTGGTGGTACTTGCACATCCTGATGATGAATCTTTTCTGTGTGGCGGAACCATTGCCAAAATGTCAGAGCGGGGTGTTCAAGTAACTTTACTATGTGCGACAAAAGGCGAAATGGGCAGGCGCATGGGAAATCCTATTTTTACAACAAGGGAGGCATTACCTGGACTTAGGGTAAGGGAGTTAAAAAGCGCTTGTGAAGAATTAGGGATCAAAGACCTGCGATTTTTACATGTAAGGGATAGAACGATTGAATTTGAATCCATCGATTTATTGACGGAGAGAATCATAAAGGTGATTCGTGAAGTTCAACCGGATGCACTCGTAACGTTCCATGAGAAATATGGGGGACACCCCGACCATTGTGCGATTGGCCGTGCTGCCGAATTTGCTTTTCTAAAATCCGGTGATCCCGATTTTTATCCAGATCCCGTTTTTCCCGCTTATAAGATTCATAGTCTGTACTTTGTCCTTTGGCATGCTTATTATGAGGAATGGCTAAATGAAAACGGGCAGAGTAGTATCACAAGAGTGAATATAACAGGAACTTTACAGAAAAAGATCCGTGCCTTAAGGTCCCATCGTTCCCAGACTTTAGCCGTTCCGGAATTGTGGGGGAACCAAAATCCGAGCTTGCCTTTTTTAAAGAAATTCGAATATTTCATCAAAGGATATTCTCCTACTAATATAGAAGAAACTGATCTTTTTCAAACGATTGAAAGGATGGGATGAACCATTTATTAGCTGTTAAAAGTCTTTAGTATATGGAAAGGGGGAAGGAATGTATGGAATTAGAAAAATATGAGCCACTGGAAGAAGCCATAGAGGAGCGGAAAAAATCGAAATCACCGCTTCAAAATAGCAAGCTTTTGTGGTTGAGTGGTATCGCCTTCACTTTTTTTATTGCCCTTTTAGGTTTGGGGCTATCTGAAATTTCAGGATTCAATCGAATTGGTCCTCTTGCGTGCTCGATCATCATTGCCGTTATTTATCGTCAAATTGCGGGATATCCAGAAAAATTCCGGACTGGAATTGAATTTTCCGCTAAAAAACTATTGCGTTTTGCCATTATTTTATACGGGTTGAAATTAAATATCGATGTGATTTTCAATCAGGGTTTGCCATTGTTGGTCCGTGACATAGGGACAGTAACATTTGCCATAATCGTAATGGTCTTGATTGCAAAGTGGTTAAAGGCAGATACATCCATTTCCCTTCTACTTGCGGTAGGAACAGGGGTATGCGGAGCAGCAGCCATCGCCGCAATTTCTCCAATCGTGAAAGCTAAGGAAGAAGATACAGCCATAGGCGTCGGGATAATCGCTTTAATGGGAACACTTTTTTCCATTATATACACCCTAATA
Source organism: Peribacillus sp. NPDC060253 (assembly GCF_042727425.1). NCBI lineage: Bacteria > Bacillati > Bacillota > Bacilli > Caryophanales > Bacillaceae > Peribacillus > Peribacillus sp. NPDC060253. The sequence goes on along the minus strand of NZ_JBHXAS010000041.1, from coordinate 25,745 downwards.
CGTCCGATTATTCCGCTATCGAATTTGGATTATGGTATATGGTCAGGGATCAGTCTTCATGAAATCGCCCATGTTGCATTGGCAGGGGCTCCGGCAGGTGAAGATGCGCTAGCGATTGCACTCCTTGCAAAATTGGGCCGTGTTTTTTTACTTATCCCTTTATGTTTCATTTTTATGTATTGGATGAAAAAGCGCACAAAGGAAAAAACAGGCCTTGATGCAAAAATTGATTTTCCATGGTTCCTCGTTGGTTTTATTATCATGAGTTTAATCGGAAGCTATGTGTTTGGAACCTATATAACAGTGTCACCAGCCGTAATGGATGGTATTTCTAAAACGACTACATTTGTTTTGACAATGGCCATGATCGGTCTAGGACTGAATGTAAGCCTGCAGGCACTTCGCACAAAAGCCATGCGTCCCCTTATAGCCATGACCATAACTTCTTTGCTTCTTTCCATCATATCGTACTTTATCGTTTAATTTATGTATGGAAGCTTTCCATTATTGTCCCACTTGATACCGGATAAAGATCCTTCCCTGAATAGGCGATACTATTCAGGGCTTTTGACTACATACAAATAAAACGGTATTCACACCTGAACACGAGTTGTATTTGAAAAGAATGGTATGGGAATGTGAATGTTGGTATGTTTGAATGTTATAACTATTTGGTTTACAATAAAAGAACTGATACGAACATTACAATGTCTTTATCTGTTTGGAGGAAATTTTATGGAGTTAGACTTTAATAATCCACTCCCTTTACATGCTCAATTAAAAACTATATTGGAAAATCAGATTTTAGAAGGGTATTATAAGGACAAAATCCCGAGTGAAAGGGAACTCATGGATATGTATTCTGTCAGCAGGAGCACTGTACGGGAAGCCGTTTCCATCCTGGTTCGTGAGGGAATATTGGAAAAAAGGCATGGCAAGGGAACGTTCGTATCCCTTAAACCTGTACAGGAATGGCTTAAGATGATAAGTTTCACTGAAACTACAAAAAGCATGGGAATTAAATTACTTGATCATGGACGTGTATTGACACCTGAAAATATAGCTGATGCAAATGGGTTTGAGGATGAATCGTACCATATCAAAAGGTTGCGCTTACAGGGGGATGTCCCCATAGCCATTGAATTGCATTATTATTCTTTGGAACTAGGAAAAAAATTGACCCAATTCGATTTAAGTACCACAGTATTGTATGATGCACTCGAAGGAGATTTAAACATTAACTTTTGTGAAGCGGAACAGATCATTACCTGTGGATTTCCAACAAAAGAAGATGCAGAGCATTTAGGCGTGAACGAAACGATGTGCTTACTGATTACGGAACGTATGATTTTTGATTCCGAGGGAAATTTGGTAGAGTACTATAAAGGTTTATTCCGATCTGACATGTATTCTTTTGCTATGAAAATGTCGAGAAAGAACAATTGATTTTGCTTTTCCGACGCATAAAGTGACCTAGGCCTCCTATATGGAGGCTTAGGTCTTTTCGGTTCTAAAGTATTTATAGATGGATGATGGAGGAACTTGAACTGATTAAAAACACAAGTCAAGTAATTCAATAAAAACCCCATTATCTACATTCTTTATTTGGAGACGTGAAGTATGATCGGCTTGTTGGCATGCCACCTGTAGTGAAAGCCTTCTTCAAGTCCCACTTTCCGGTCAGCTTATTATGAGTTGATTATCAGCCACTGCGTAATGCCGTTGGGCCGACAGCACATTGAAAATTCCCCGATTCATCTTTTCCATGGGCACTCCTCACTCCAGACCAGTCCACCTAATCTGGTAATTATCTTCTCTCTTTTGATACCCAAACTATACTTTTTAGATGAAAAGTATTCCAGGCGTATTAGCGCTTATTAAAAGTTCAACTTGTGTAATTATGCTTTATGTCTCATAACGTATAAGTTGAATACTGGTCTCCACTTTTTGATTAACAATCGATCGTAAAATGAGAACCTACGGGAACAAATTAATGTTGGTCCACCTGAGGCCAATCCAGGCGAATCGCGGATCAGGTTTACTTTTTCCGGGGAAAGTCCTTTTTCATATTAATATTTATAGGATTGGTCGCTTAAGGAAAATCTATAAATGAAGATTATTAACAATGGTGTTAAGGGTGGCTGTGGAATTGAATAAGATCAAGGATATAACTCCGGAAGATGTAGAAAAGATACAGACTGTAAACAAGGGAATGTCTTTCACAAAAAACTTCAGGTCTGCTACTTTTGTTTTTATTCCAGGCTTTAAGGATCCAATTACTGAAGGCGCTGCTGGAAAGGCTATTGCTCACTACAATCTATATGGAAACAAAGATATGTTTATTAACACAACGGTCATTATGGATGATCAAGCTCTATTTAAGGAAGAAAATTTCCAGCTGCTTTACTCCATCTGTGATGAACTTGTAAATCGACTGGTGGGATACGCTAATACACTACTTTCAGTACACGTAGGTTCAAATTCTTATAATGCTGAGTACAAACGATGATGGTCGTAAGAAGAATAGGAGGAAAAACAGTGCAGCATAATCTGGTTCAGTCAATAATCGAGCATTCAGTACCTCTTACAAGTGAAGCTGATTGGGATAAGCTCGTTCAGCAAGTTGAAAATTCAAAATTTGTACTGTTGGGAGAGGCATCACATGGAACATCCGAGTTTTACACGGCACGAGTTGAAATGACAAAAAAACTGATTAAAGAAAAAGGGTTCACCTTTGTTGCCGTTGAAGGCGACTGGCCCGCATGCCAGGCTATTAATAGATATGTTAAAGGGTATGACCTAGTAACTAAATCCGCACAGGATGTTCTCAAAAGTTTTAACCGTTGGCCGACCTGGATGTGGGCAAACGAGGAAATGATCGACCTGATTGAATGGATGAAAGAATACAATGAGTCTGGTCAAAATCAAACAAAGGTTGGATTTTATGGGATAGATATCTATAGTCTTTGGGAATCCATGGATGAAGTTATCCATTACTTAAAAGAAATTGATTCACCTGACCTTGAAGCTGCCAGACAGGCGTTCACATGTTTTGAGCCATTCAATCGGAATAATGAGGAGTATGCAGTTTCCGCAGGCATTTTTTCGGAAGATTGTATAAAGGAAGTTGCCGAATTACTGACAACGATTCAGCAAAAAAAAGAAAAATATCCCCATCACGAAGAATTGAATTTGAACCTTCAAGTGAATGCATTGGTTGCGTATAATGCAGAAAATTATTACAGGACCATGGTGGTTCATGACGATAGATCATGGAATATTCGAGATATGCATATGGTGGATGCACTTAATGCAATCATGGATTTTTACGGTTCAGAAGGAAAGGCGATTGTATGGGAACATAATACACATGTCGGCGATGCCAGCGCTACTGATATGAGAGATGCCGGGATGATTAACGTCGGCCAGGTAATTCGTGAGCAAAACCCACCTGAACATGTATGTATCATAGGATTTGGAACCTATAGGGGAACTGTTATTGCGGCAGATGAATGGGGCATGAATTTTGAAATAAAAACAGTACCCCCGGCAATGAATGGAAGTTGGGAGGAGGCTATGCACCTTTCAGGAGCATATGATAAAATGCTCATTTTCACCGATGAAAATCGTCAACTATTCAGAGAAAGGGTTGGACATCGGGCGATTGGGGTTGTATACAGACCTGAATATGAACAACATGGAAACTATGTACCTTCTGTAATGTCAGATAGATATGATGCTTTTGTTTACATTGACGAGACTCAAGCCCTTCACCCGCTTGTTCATGATAAAGCACCTGTTGTGTAGTAAAAATAAAAAGCGAAGCCGTTTTATAATATTTCGTGTTATAAACGGCTTCGCTTTTTTGTTCGTGCTTATTCTTAATGCTGCCCAATGTTGGTGTAATAAAAATTGCTAGTCAATTTAAAAACTTGAAATTCAAAAAAAATGATGATGAAAACAAAAAAATTAATAGGTTATATCCTGCTGATAAAGGTGAAAGGATTATCCTTTTTGAATAAGAAGGAGTGTATAAAGTTACATTATCCGAATTTTCTAGGGACGAAATGGTTTTTCACCTTCTTCAAAGAGTCAGAAAAAATATTGAGGTAGATTGGGAATTTGTGAAAAAGGGAAATAAAAGAGGGGATTGATACTGTTTATAACTTATCCGCTTCATGGATGACTGAAGCATTAGTTAAAATGCTTATGCTGGTTGTGGAAATAAATATATAAAAAGAGGCTCGATTTCAGTATGAAATGGAGCCTCTTTCTTATTATCCTGCTACACTTTCAGAAAACTGGCTATTGTAAAGATCTGCGTAGAAACCAGATGCCTCTAAAAGTTGTGAATGAGTTCCTTGCTCAATAACTTTCCCTTGATCCATAACAAGAATCAAATCAGCATCCTTAATGGTAGAAAGGCGATGGGCAATAACAAAACTGGTTCGTCCTTCCATCAGCTGGTTCATCGCCTTTTGGATAAAGACTTCTGTCCGAGTGTCAACACTTGATGTCGCTTCATCCAATATCATGATTGGTGGATCTGCAAGCACAGCGCGTGCGATGGTCAAAAGCTGCTTTTGTCCTTGTGAGATGTTCGAAGCTTCTTCGTTTAAAACTGTCTCATACCCATCTGGCAGTGTCCGAATGAAATGGTCGGCATGTGCCATGCGAGCAGCTGTATAAATTTCTTCATCTGTTGCTCCATTTTTTCCATAAGCGATATTGTCCTTAATCGTACCATTAAAGAGCCAGGTATCTTGAAGCACCATCCCAAAGTTCCTACGAAGATCACTCCGGGACATATTCCGCGTATCAAGACCATCAATCTTGATCTTTCCGCCATTGAGTTCATAAAATCTCATCAAGAGATTTATCATCGTCGTTTTTCCAGCACCGGTCGGTCCTACAATTGCGACCGTCTGTCCAGGCAACACATCGATGTTCATATCTTTAATTAACAAGTCGTCAGCATACCCAAAGTCTACTTGTTCAAAAGTGACAGCACCATTTGCTCTATTTAAATTAGCTGTGGTTTTTTCTTTTATTTCCTCTTCTTCATCAAGTAGCTCAAAAACACGCTCAGCTGCTGCAACAGTAGACTGAATAATGTTTGCGATGTTTGCCGTTTGAGTGATCGGCTGGGTGAACTGCTTTGAATATGTGATGAATGCTTGAATATCACCAATTGAGATCGAACGTTGCGTTACTAATATACCGCCGACAACACTGATGAGGACATAGCTCAAATTTCCGATAAAAAACATCATGGGCATGATGATACCAGATATAAATTGTGCCTTGCTTCCCGCTTTATACAATTCTTCATTAACCTTAGTAAACTGGGCACTCGCCTTTTTTTCATGTCCGAATGCTTTAACGACTTGATGACCAGTATACATCTCTTCAATGTGCCCATTCAATTCTCCGAGTGTACGCTGTTGATCGGCAAAATGTTTTTGGGATCTTTTTAAAATGGGCCGGATTGCAAATATTGACAAAGGTAAGCTAACAATGGATATTAGTGTCAATAATGGGCTGATTGAAAGCATCATAATGATAATACCCAATATTGTTACAATGGATGTGATGAACTGGGTTAAGCTTTGTTGAAGGGTGCTCCCGATTGTATCAATATCATTTGTCATTCTGCTTAGTGTTTCTCCGTTTGGACGGCCTTCAAAATATTTAAGGGGAAGTTTCTCTAGCTTTTTATTAACATCTTCCCGTAAATCATATACTGTATCTTGGGCAACACTGGACATAATGTATTGTTGTACATAGTTGAAAAGGCTGCTTAAGACATACAGGCCAGCAAGCAGTAGAAGGATCTGGCCAATTTTATCAAAGTTAATAGCAGCTCCCGGTATTCCTTGGAATTTACCGTAAGCCCCTTCGAATAATTCCGTAATCGCCGTTCCCATGATTTTTGGTCCGACAATCATGAAAATCGTACTCATGATGGCAGCGAAGAACACGGCAATCAATTTGTTGCGCCGCGGTTTTAAATAGGCCAAGAGACGTCTTAGTGTTCCTTTAAAATCCTTTGCTTTTTGACCCATCATCATCATGTTACCGCCACCAGGGCCGTGCCCCATCTGACCGCCGCTTTGAGGTTTTTTTCGATTACTCATGCAATTTCCTCCTCTGAGAGCTGTGATAAGGCGATTTCACGATATACGTCGTTTGTGCTAAGCAACTCTTTGTGTGTACCAATGCCTACAATATGCCCTTCGTCTAAAACGATGATTCGGTCAGCGTCTACGACTGTACTAACACGCTGCGCGACGAGTAATACGGTCGCAGTTTTCGTTTCATCTTTCAAAGCTGCACGAAGTTTAGCATCTGTCTTGAAATCAAGAGCAGAAAAGCTATCATCGAATATATAAATATCCGGTTTTCGAATGAGTGCCCGTGCAATCGAGAGCCGTTGTTTTTGGCCACCTGAAAGGTTTGATCCGCCTTGTTCGATTTCAGCATCATAGCCTTCCTTCAATTGACTTATAAAATCTTCTGCCTGCGCAATTCGGGCCGCATGCTCAATTTCCTCCTGGGTTGCGGTTTGTTTTCCAAAGCGAATGTTGTCAGCAATGGTACCCGTAAAGAGTATGGCTTTTTGTGGCACAAAGCCAATTTTAGAACGAACTTCATCTTGTGAGGCATTACGAATATCAACACCATTGACGCGAATGGATCCACTTGAAATATCATAAAAGCGGGGGATCAAATTTACGAGCGTTGATTTCCCTGAGCCTGTTCCCCCGATGATTGCGGTGGTTTCACCAGGTCTTGCAGAAAAACTAATATCCGATAATGCAGGTTCCTCTGCTCCTGGGTAACTGAACGTCACATGTTCAAATTCAAGGGTACCGCGGTCACGATCTGCCTTTTCCGTTCCTTCATCTTGGAATGAAGGTTCCATATCAAGGACTTCGTTGATCCGTGTTGCCGACACGGCCGCACGGGGTACCATAACGAACATCATGGATGCCATGACGAGTGCGAACATAATTTGCATCACGTATTGGATAAAGGCCATTAAGTCCCCAATCTGCATACCGCCGTTATCAATCCGAACTCCACCAAACCAAATGATACCAACAACCGTCAAGTTCATGACAAGCATCATTATAGGCATCATAAATGCCATGATTTTATTGACTTTTATTGAGACATCTGTCAAATCTTTATTCGCTTTCTTAAGGCGTTCCTTTTCTTGGGTTTCACGATTAAAGGCACGAACTACGCGAACCCCAGTTAAATTTTCTCGTAATACAAGGTTCAAACGGTCCAATCGTTTTTGCACCAACTGAAAAAGAGGGACACCTTTATATAGAATGATCAGGATTGAACCAATCAACACAGGCATTGTGACGACAATGACAAGTGATAATTTGGCATCCTTCGAAACGGCCATAATCACTCCGCCTATTAACATAATGGGTGCACTGATAACCATACGAAGCATCATAATAACCACTTGCTGGACTTGTGTTATATCATTGGTCGTTCGTGTAATGAGAGAAGCGGTACCGACTTCGTCAAATTCTTGTAATGAAAATTTTTCAACATGATTAAAGACTTTCAAGCGGATATCGCGTCCCATGCCCATTGCGGCTTTGGAAGAATAGTAACTTGCGATAATGGAAGCACAGGCGCCAAGTGCTGAAACTAACAGCATTATTCCACCGATTTTCCAGATGTAGGGAGTGTCTCCAGGGACGACACCTTTGTCAATAATATCTGCCATTAGTGTCGGTAAAAAGAGGTCGGACATCGATTGGATAAAGACCAGTCCGAAAACTGCTAAAATAATCCATTTATAAACGGATAAATTTTTCAGTATTTTTATCATTTTGAACACTCTCCTTGTTCTGTTGCTTCTACTTCTAAATAGTTTGTAATTTGAAGATGTGTTTCAATCAATCCTTCAAATTGTTCTTCAGTAAGCATTTCAATGACCGCTTGAAAGGATTGGTGAATGCTGCCTTCATGCAAATGAATCGTTTTCAATAGATTTTTTCCCTTTTCGGTGATGGTCAGCTGAATCTCACGACGGTTGCCCTCCACTGGCTCACGATGGAGCAGGCCTGCACGAACAAGACCATCGACCGATTGGCTCAGTGTGCTTTTTGGAAGAAATGTTTTCTCCCCAACATTTTTTTGCGTCATCTCTTTGTAAAGGATAATGGTCATCAAAATAGAATATTGTGGAACTGATAATCCGTATTCTACTGCTGTTTTTTGAACGATCCGCATTATATTTTTCTGCACGTACCAAAATGAACGTAAAAGTTTTGCGGAACGCATTAATTTTTGATTTTCAGTCTCCAAAGGACATCACATTCTTTCTTTTTTGAACTGTTCCAAAACGAACAGTTATTTTTTTGAATCATTAAAATTTACAACTATTTTTCCACATAGTCAAGCAAAAAAAATAATTTCAACAGTTCGATTTTTTTTACCTTTGGTCCTTACATAAAAAAGTGCAAAATCCAACACAGGTAAGGAAGTAAATAGATAAAAAGGTTCTATATGCTCGTTATTTTTCTTTATTGTTAAGGTAAGGTTCTAACATATTAAAGAGCTTTCAAGTGATGTCCTTATTTCGAATAGTCAGAAAAAGGTTCTTTTTAACATAGTTAAATAGTTGTAAAAGTGATAGAAAAAGTGTTAGGATAATATTGCGATAAATTAGTACCAGGTAATAACAGCAGATAGTATAATTAAATGATAAGTTTTTAATGGTTTTATATCGAAATGAGAATACATAAGGAGGATGATGACGTATGGTAGAAAACCGTCATCTACAGGCAGGCATAAGTGATGAAAAAGTGCTTGAGATGTATAAAGTGATGTTGTTGGCAAGACGTATAGATGAACGTATGTGGTTGTTGAACAGATCAGGGAAAATTCCGTTTGTCGTTTCTTGTCAAGGTCAGGAAGCTGCTCAAGTGGGGGCTGCGTTTGCATTAAATCGTGAAAGGGATTACGTTCTTCCTTATTATCGGGATCTTGGGGTAGTGCTTGCGTTTGGGATGACTGCTAGAGATTTAATGTTATCCAGCTTTGCAAAAGCAGAAGATCCGAATTCAGGGGGACGGCAAATGCCTGGGCATTTTGGGCAAAAAAAGAATCGTATCGTGACGGGTTCTTCGCCAGTTACCACTCAAGTGCCACATGCTGTGGGGATTGCACTAGCAGCAAAAATGGAAGGAAAAGATATCGTTTCATTCGTTACATTTGGAGAGGGATCATCGAACCAAGGTGATTTCCATGAAGGGGCGAATTTTGCAGGTGTTCATAAACTTCCAGTTATCTTGATGTGCGAGAATAATCAGTATGCCATTTCCGTCCCGATTGAAAAACAGTTGGCTTGTGGGAAAGTGTCGGACCGGGCCATTGGTTACGGCATGCCAGGGGTAACAGTTGATGGAAATGATCCGATTGAAGTATACCGAGTGGTCAAGGAAGCGGCTGAGAGAGGTAGGCGTGGTGAAGGGCCAAGCTTAATTGAAACGGTTTCATATAGGCTTACACCTCACTCAAGCGATGATGATGATAGTCAATACAGGTCCCCTGAGGAAGTATCGGAGGCAAAAAAAATCGATTCGATGATTACATTTGGTGCCTATTTAAAAGCAACTGGGGTCATGGATGATCAATTGGAAAAACAAATGAATGAGGAAATAATGAACATAGTGAATGAAGCGACGGATTATGCGGAAAACGCTCCATATCCAAATGAAGACACGCTCTCAAAATATGTTTATGCAGATAAGTAAGGAGGAAAGAAGATGGCAGTGATATCTTATATAGATGCCGTGATAATGGCAATACGTGAAGAGATGGAACGTGATTCCCGTGTATTTGTATTAGGTGAAGACGTAGGGAAAAAGGGCGGGGTTTTTAAAGCGACATCAGGTTTGTACGAACAATTTGGGGAGCAACGAGTCATTGACACTCCACTTGCTGAATCGGCAATTGCCGGGGTTGGCATTGGAGCGGCCATGTATGGAATGAGGCCGATTGCGGAGATGCAATTTGCTGATTTTATCATGCCTGCAATTAACCAAATCATTTCAGAAGCTGCAAAGATCCGTTATCGCTCCAATAATGATTGGCAATGTCCGATCGTGATTAGGGCGCCATACGGTGGAGGAGTTCATGGGGCGCTATATCATTCACAGTCCGTTGAAGCCATTTTTGCCAATCAACCGGGACTGAAAATTGTCATGCCTTCCACGCCCTATGATGTGAAAGGGTTGTTGAAAGCAGCCATCCGTGATGAGGACCCAGTCCTTTTCTTTGAGCATAAACGTGCCTATCGCCTGATTAAAGAAGAAGTGCCGAATGATGATTATGTTTTACCCATTGGTAAAGCGGATGTTAAGCGTAACGGTGAGGATGTTACCGTGATTACTTACGGACTTTGTGTCCATTTTGCACTTCAAGCAGCGGAAAAGCTGGCCAGTGATGGCATTTCTGTTCACATACTTGATTTACGAACGGTTTATCCACTAGACCAAGAGGCCATCATTGAAGCAGCATCGAAAACTGGAAAAGTGCTATTGATTACTGAAGATAATAAGGAAGGAAGCATCATTGGTGAAGTATCGGCGATTATTGCAGAAAACTGCCTCTTCGATTTGGATGCTCCAATCATGAGACTGGCAGGCCCAGATGTTCCAGCGATGCCATACTCCCCATCATTGGAAAAATCCTTCATGGTGAATCCTGAAAAAGTGGAAAAGGCACTGCGTGACCTAGCTGCCTATTAACCCGAGCGGCATGGAGGGAAGGAACCTTGAAAATAGAAAATATGAAAATGCCCCAGCTGGGGGAAAGTGTAACGGAAGGAACGATCTTAACGTGGCTCATTAAGCCTGGGGACCATGTAAATAAATACGATCCAATTGCAGAAGTGATGACGGATAAGGTGTCAGCAGAAATTCCCTCATCCTTTACAGGACGGATCATAAAAATAGTTGCAAGGGAAAATGAAACAATTCTCGTTGATGAAGTGATTTGTACAATTGAAGCAGAGGGCGGCAGTGAAAAAAATGAGACCAGTGACCAATATTCATCAGAAAATGAGAAAATGTTAGAAACAGTCACTAACTCTGAACCCATTAAACCAAGGTACTCACCAGCAGTTTTGAAAATTTCCCAGGAAAATGGGATTGGTTTATCGAGTGTAAAAGGGTCTGGGGGAGGTGGAAGAATCACCCGGAAAGATTTAGTCAAACACCTACAAGAAGGAATAGATACGTATGAAGCGAATTCTGTCCCTTCAGTTACTGCTCTTTACGAGACTAATGAAAAGCTGAGCTCACATATTGAAAAATCAATCGCTTCGGTTGGCGATCTAGAGATTCCGATTACGGGCATCAGAAAAAAAACCGCAGCCAATATGGTGAAAAGTAAAACTGAAATCCCTCATGCTTGGATGATGGTCGAAGTCGATGCAACGGAGCTTGTTAAGCTTCGTGATTCATTGAAAGCTGAATTCAAACAAAAAGAAGGCTATAATTTAACTTACTTTGCTTTTTTCATCAAAGCCATTTCTCAAGCAATTACGGAATTCCCGGAAATGAACTCGATGTGGGCTGATGATAAAATCATAGAAAAGAAAGATATCAATATATCAATTGCCATTGCTTCTAGTAATGCTTTATTTGTTCCCGTGATCAAGCAGGTGGATGAAAAATCAATTAAGGGAATAGCAAGGTATATCCATGAACTAGCCCTAAAAGCGAGAACGGGTAAATTAAAGCCTGAAGATATGCAGGATGGTACATTCACGATTAATAACACAGGTGCCTTCGGGTCCATTCAGTCAATGGGGATTATCAATCATCCACAGGCAGCCATCCTTCAAGTTGAGTCAATCGTCAAACGTCCCGTGATCATTGATGATATGATTGCCGTAAGGAATATGGTAAATCTCTGTTTATCCATCGACCATCGGGTCCTTGATGGGTTGGTATGTGGTAAATTTTTGGCCAGAATAAAAGAAATCATTGAAACGTCCTTTCAAGAGGGTACAAACATATATTGAGTCATCACGCAAGGCCGGTTCCATTAACAGGAGGTATATGTTGAATGCGAACAGAAGAAGAGATGTTTTCATTAATAGTACATATAGCAGAAAATGATGACCGGATTCGAGCCGTTGGGATGAATGGGTCACGGACGAATTCCAATGTCCAAAAGGATGTGTTTCAAGATTATGATATCGTGTATCTTGTTACGGATTTGAAATCTTTTCTGCAGACCCCTGATTGGATAGATGACTTCGGTAAACGGATCATCATGCAAACGCCAGAAGACAGTCATTTGTTCCCACAAGAATTAGGAGGACGTTTCTCTTATTTGATGCAGTTTACTGACGGAAACCGAATTGATTTACAATTAGTCCCTTTAAGTGAAAAGGATAGATATTGTAAAGAGGATAAGCTGACGATCATTTTAATGGACAAAGATTCGTGCCTTCCTTCCATTCCCCCTCCGTCTGATAGGGATTACTGGGTGAAAAAGCCTACAATTGAATTCTTTGATGATTGTTGCAATGAATACTGGTGGATTTCCACGTATGTAGCAAAGGGGTTATGGAGGAAGGAAATTCTTTACGCACAGGAGCATCTATCTCATATACGGTCGATGCACATTCAAATGCTGGAATGGAAGGTGGGCATTGATACGAATTTTTCAGTAAGTGTAGGTAAGTCAGGTAAATACCTTGAGAAATTTATATCGGAAAAGAGCTGGGAGCAATTACTTGCTACCTATGCAGATGGAAGCATTGATGGTATATGGAATGCATTATTTGCAATGTGTGATCATTTTGACCGTACTGCCGCATATGTGGGTAAACATTTGAATTGTGATTATCCTTATCAATATGATCGGCGTGTGTATAGTTACCTGAAACATATCCAGGACCTACCGGCAAATGCGACTGAAATTTATTAACTTCTTGGCTGCGTGTGTAACAAGGAAAAGGTGATTTCTTGGTGTATGGATACCGAGATTCTCTTTAAAAAAATAAGGAAACATGCACCTTTAACAATCCTAAAACAAAATAGGAATGTTGACAAAGGTGTTTTATTTGTGTAAAATTACTTTTAAATTGAGATATATTAATTAAGGGTAAAATGGATTCCTTTATTTGTTCTTGAACATTTCTTAATCATTGACAGCAATTGTTTTCCATGGTAAATTATCTTTAATTAAAGATATATTAATTCGAGATAATGTTGCTCCCTGAAAAAATCTTTATATGTTCACCCTCATGAATAGGCTACTCATATTGAAGGAAAAATGTAGGGAATTAATTTTAAAAACTGAACACAAAAAAGTTGAATCGTTTAGAGGAGGAATAATAAATGAACGGATTAAAAGGAATACACCATGTAACGGCCATAACTAGCAGTGCAGAAAAAAATTATGAATTCTTCACTTATATATTAGGTATGCGTTTAGTGAAGAAAACAGTGAACCAAGATGATATCCAAACTTATCACCTGTTTTTTGCAGATGATGTTGGCGGTCCAGGCACGGACATGACTTTCTTCGACTTTCCTGGCATTCCAAAAGGAGTGCATGGAACAAATGAGATTTCAAAAACATCTTTCCGTGTACCGAATGATGCCGCATTAGAATATTGGGTTAAACGTTTTGACCGTTTAGAAGTGGGGAACACAGGAATTCAGAAACAATTTGGTAAAAAGGTCATTTCTTTTGTTGATTTTGATGATCAGCAATATCAATTGATATCCGATGAAAACAATGAAGGGGTAGCAGCCGGAATCCCTTGGCAAAACGGACCGATTCCTCTGGAGTACGCCATAACAGGATTAGGCCCCATTTTCATTCGTATCGCAAACTTCGATTATTTTAAAGAAATGATGGAAAAAGTTCTATTGTTCAAAGAAATAGACAACGAAGGATCATTCCATCTATTTGAAGTAGGTGAGGGTGGGAATGGAGCCCAGGTGATTGTCGAACATAATTCGGTCCTTCCTCAGGCGCGACAAGGTTTTGGTACTGTTCACCATACAGCATTCCGTGTAGAAGATCGTTCCGTTTTAGAAGAATGGATCAAACGAATGGAAAGCTTCCAATTTCATACGTCTGGCTATGTTGATCGTCACTTTTTTGAGTCACTTTACGTACGAGTGGCGCCACAAATTTTATTCGAGTTTGCCACGGATGGTCCTGGATTTATGGGGGATGAGCCGTATGAAACACTTGGAGAAAAGTTATCTTTACCACCTTTCTTAGAACCGAAAAGGGATCAAATTGAAAAATTGGTCCGTCCCATTGATACAGTAAGAAGTACCAAAGAATTGGTTAAAGAATAACTGAAAACGATAAGCGAATGATATATAGGTTAATGCCCATACTAAAACAGGTAGAAATAAAAAATGGGATAAATGTTTTGATATATATTCAGATATACAGGAGGAACGAATGATGACAAAAGATTTTTACGCCGCTATTAAAGAGAGACGTTCATATTATGGAATCAATAAAGAGATCCAAGTATCCGATGATAAAATTAAGGAAATTGTTGAATTTGCCGTAAAGCATACGCCATCGGCTTTTAATTCTCAATCTTCCCGCCTTATTGTATTAACAGGCGCAGCACATGATAAATTATGGGACATTACGACGCAAGCTTTAAAAAAAGCAGTTGGTGAGAGAGATTTCACAGGCACTCAACAAAAAATGGATTCCTTTAAAGCTGGATATGGGACAGTATTATTCTTTGAAGATGAATCTGTTGTGAAATCATTGCAAGAACAATTTGCCACATATGCCGATAATTTCCCAATCTGGTCCCAACAAACATCCGGTATGCACCAATTAGTTGTTTGGACTGCGCTCGAAGCAGAAGGATTAGGAGCGACCTTGCAGCATTATAACCCTCTAATTGATGATGAGGTGAAAAAAGAATGGGATGCTCCAGCTAATTGGAAATTAATTGCCCAAATGCCATTTGGACATCCAACAGCCCCAGCTGGTGAGAAAGATTTCCAACCACTTGAGGATCGTATTAAATTGTATAAATGAGTTGAAATGATAAAAAGTCTTAAAAGAGCCAAGCTTGAAGTGAACCCAAAAAGTTAGACACTTCATTTATTTAGGCAGCCTTGAGGGCATGAACCCGGTAACCTACCGGGCTCATGCCTTTTAATTTTACCTTGATTCGTTGATGATTGTAGTAACGGATATTTTCTTTTGGGGAAATCTTGAAGATGGAGAAATTCGGATTTTAATAAGTGCAAGAATTTTTCGGTGTTATGTCTTTCAAATCCTTCGGAGTTGGATTTGGTATGAAGGAATTTTTCAACTCTGAATTTGAGATAATCAAAAGGCAGCAAGATTTTGTAGTGGTCTGGTGATGAAAATAATACACAAGATAATTGGAACAGGTTATAGCTGAAGATGGGAGCTGTCTTAAGGCAGCTTTTTTAGTCAACTAGCGGGGCAGGTTAGTTCTACATTCTTTCCACCTTTTATAATGTTAAATTAATGGAAGAAATAACGGAGTATTACTATTGCTAAATTATTGATGAATAAGAAAATAAGAAAAAAATGGTAAAATAATATTTACAGAACGACAAAGACACTGTCAGTATATAAATAATGAATGAGATAAGTGAGGGGAAATTGGGGAGGGGTAAAAGTGGAATTATCAGGAAAAGTAAAGTTGGTTAAATCGATTGCATTCAGCATCATTATGAACGGAATTATGCCGCTGGTGGTTTATAATCTTTTATTAACACATTTCTCCAGTTTTACTTCTTTGTTATTCGCAACGATTATCCCTTTGGCGGATAATCTTTATCATTTTATGATACACCGAAAGGCCGATGCGTTTGGTTTGTTTATGCTGACTGGGTTCGTCCTTAGTCTTTTGGCCTTTTTATTTGGCGGAAGTGAAAAGTGGATTTTAATGAGAGAATCAATGGTTACCGGATTTTTGGGGCTTATTTTTATCGGTTCTTTAATGTTCAGCAAACCGTTAATTTATCACTTCGGCATTCGCTTTAGTGTGAGTGGGGAAAATAACAAGAAGGGTAAATTTGAACAAAATTGGGATGTTGCGTATTTTCGTTTTGTCGTCAGGTTGATGACCGCTGTGTGGGGAATCGCTTTGGTCGGGGAAGCAGTTGTTAAAATGCTCTTGTTGCTCCGCTTGTCAGTAGCATCCTTTTTGGCTGTATCACCAGTTGTTTTCTATTCGATTCTAGGGGCGACCATTGCCTGGACAGTTTTATACCGTCGGCATGCAAAAACAAAAATGGATGACATCCTGCCACCAGATAGGAAGAATGGCGAATTCAACAATTTATGATAATCCGGGAATTCAGCGGATTATTAAAACAAAAGATAAATCATGTTGGAAAAAGGCTGCCGAAGCATCGAGAGCACCAGTGTGGCAAACTTTTTTTAAAAGGCTTTGTTAAAGAATAATGTTGTTTTTTGATTTTCGCGAACGGACGTTCTGCAATGAACTAAAATTACTGAGAGCGAGTGAGTTTTAATGGCGTTAGCGGAAATCATTAACCAAATCAGAAATCTTAGCCAAAGAGACCAGCAGCGATTGAAGGAGTTCTTCACAAACTCATTAGGGAGTGCGGGAGAAACAGAGTCTGTATTCACTGATGTATCAGAACAGAAACACAAAGACGGCTACACCTGCATCCATTGTCAATCCACTAATGTCATTCGCTTCGATAAATATTAGGTAAAAACTACAATCAATACCATTGAACGTCAAAGATACCGCTGCAAAGAGTGCGGTAAAACATTCACAGATATGACGAACCTCTTCACAGAACTCATATGCCTAGTAAATGGCTTCAGTTCATCGAATGTATGATTGAAGGGTATTCCCTTCGGAAATCAGCTAAACTCATTGGTGCTCATTATGTGACGCTTTTTTATTGGAGGCATAAAATTCTAACTGCATTGAAACAGATGGATTTTGAACTTTTCGAAAGCATAGTAGAAATGGATGAAACCTATTTCCTCTATTCCGAGAAGGGAAAACGGAATATCCAAGGTCGAAAACCAAGGTTACGCGGTGGTAGTTCGGAGTTTAGAGGAATAAATAAGGACCAAGTATGCGTTCTTGTAGCCAGAGACCGCCAAAAGAGAACGTTTTAATGGTGTAGCGACTAAATATCTAGACCATTATTTGAGCTGGTTCCAATTCTTAGACACCATCAAACATATAAAAGATAATTTTACGATAACCAAAATGGTTTTAGACAGTTGTTCTTTCTCAGTTAACATAACTTATGATAAACTAAGGTTATCAGAATTTTCCAAATAACGGAACGTTCCTTGTTCCGTTAAAGGGCCAGTTTAATTGAACAAGGAATTGGCATGACACCTTAATTAGTGAGCTATCTACAAAACGCCGCAAATGAATTTTGACCAAAGGGATTATCTATTAAAGGGATTAAATTGGAGGGAATAGAAAATGGATGTAAAGACACTTTTGTTACAACAATGGGCAAGCTGCTTAGATGAAGAGGACTGGTTTCCACCACTTGAAAAAGTGCTAGAGGTTATTACTTTTGAACAGGCAATTTGGAAACCAGGTGAGGGGGCAATGAATTCCATTTGGGAATTAGTTTGTCATTTACTCTTCTATAAAAAGAGACTTCTGATGCGATTTCTTGGTGAAACAGCGAATGAACCCCAGGCAGAAGATAATGAATCTACATTTCGATTACCAACTGAGACGTTTCAAAATTGGAAGGAAACAAAACAAGAATACTTTTATGTTCATCGTGAACTTGAAAAAATACTAGCAAAATCAGAACATGAAGATTTGTATAGACAGATCCCTGGAGAAAGATCATTAGTGCTTGAACTGAAGAGTTTAGCATTGCACGACGCATATCATATTGGGCAAATTGTATTCCTAAGTAAAATGCAAGGAGCTTGGGCAGGGAAACACAGCTTTTAAAAAAGCTTCATTAGCTATACAGTTATTCCATTATAGGGGGCTTTAATGGAATAAGAACGGGAACGTCCAAATCGGACGTTCCCATATTTTATACCTGAAAAACAACAATACTACTTAACAAAGCCTTTTTAAAAAAAGGGATGAAGATTTCCATCAGAAATGTCCCAGGGAAAATGCTGTGATACCCACATTGACGTAAACTACAACGAGAGGCCGTATATTTCCTTTGGTTTGCATGTTACTCAAAAATTGACTGCTGCAAACTGCTAAAAACGCTCACTAAAAAGGAATTAATTTGAGGTGAATCTATGGGAATTGTACCGATTGGAAAATGGAATTTTAGATGACTGACTTCTTGTACTGGAATGCAGCGAAAGTATTGCGGAAGAAGGGAAAGTATTATAGTGACAAACAAAATAATATATATCCAGGAATACACCACGCTAGAATATATATACAAAAAACTATGGTTTGTAGCAAAGGAAAACATGAGAAGGTTGCTGGTATAAGCGAAGGATGCAAATGAATCTCATGTAGCTCCAACGATTTACAAACGGATTTTGAATCTTTAGATTCCGAAATGATGACGGTGAACCCTACTTCTATAGAAGTATCATGTTGAAAATTGAAGTAAATAAAGTGAAAGAGACATGAGGGAAGCGACGCAAAAGAACGATTTTAGATACTTTGGGGTCACGTGCATGACTAAGAGCAAAACGATTTAGAATAACAACACAAGCAGAACTAACAAAGGGAGACCAGATTTAGCTTGGGCTGTAGGACTTTTCTTACCGGCTGCCTTATATTACTTTCCAATGAAACGAAAGAAAACGGCGGAAGTCATTACCTTGCCTGTAGAGAATATAGGAGATAGATAATGCCCTTGATGATATGGAAAAGGATGATGCATTACATGGTATGGCTGGATTTGAAGGACTTTTAAAAGAAGCTGGCAACTAGTTTGCTGTTTTTTCTTTCTAGTGTATCTTGACTACAAGATTGTTATATTAAAAGAAGCATCAGCTTTGGGTGAAAGCAGATGCTTCTTTGCAAAAAAGAAAAAGGTGTCTAATTTATTCTTCGAGGGAAAGCGTTGTGGTTTTCCCCATCTTCATCATAATAAAACCACTCCAGGCAAACATGAAGGATGCAAGATAAAAAATGCTTCCAATCGTTAAAAAGTCCACTAAATATCCGGTTGCTATAACGGCAGCTGCGGCACCAATGGATGTCCAAACATGGTAATTTCCAATTTCCTTTCCCGCCGTCGTTTTCATAACATATCTTGCAAGAACTGTTTTTTCAGTGTTTTTTTGCATAGCGCCAAGAATCCCCATTACAATCTGCAAGAGATAGACATGCCAGGTTTCATATGCGAGAGGAAAAGCAAGAAGGATTAGAGCCATTCCCCATGAATAAATAAGGAGAAAAACTTTGTCGCCTGCTCTGTCCGTTAATTTACCGATTAAAGGATAACTTAGTGCTGCTGTAAGTGAGAATATTCCATATGCCCAGCCAAATTGCGAATAGCTGGTACCTACATTTTTAATTAGCAAAATATAAAATGGGAAAATCATGCTGGCAGCCATTCCTACAGTGCCTTGGTAAACAATGAAACGTTTATAATTCATGGATGATACTCCTCAAAGAAAAGATTCATGAAGCGATTATCGGGATCATATTTCTTTTTTAATTGAAAGAAGTCCTCAGTACGCGGATAGGCTTCATATAATTGCCGCTTAGTGGGATAACCATAATAGGGCAAATAGTAGCTGCCGTTATGGTTAAGCGTCACATCAATCATCTTCCGGATGACCCTGCCCGAATTTTCCTTACTCTCATTATCAGTTCCTTGATTGATGAGCATAACAAGAGCGAACATATCTTCCTTGGCATAAGACATCATGGATTCATCATTTTGCTCCACATAACGAATGGTAATGTTTAATAAATTAAAATCCTTTTCGTCAGATAAAGTTTTTCTTAGATCATCGATATAATCAGCAAATTGATCGATCGGAACGAAGTATTCTTGAAGGACATCCGTTTTAGAGGGATTGCTGTAATCCATAAAGGCAGAGTCCGACCGCATCGCATTATTCCTGGATATCAAATTGCCATTTATATTGGCGGTGTAGGTCTCTTGAGTTTCCCAAAACCTCTCTTTACCCCAGTCATTATAACGCGATAGACCAAGAAAAAATTTAGGCACGGCTATGATCGTTTCACGTTTGAGAGTATCATAGTTTGATAATTGTGCTTGGTCATTTGCCCTATAATAATCCGTTACATACATTTCGTCTAAATAGGAGCCAGGAGCAACGGATATTCTTGCTAGATGCATCTTAACATCATCGTTTTGCAAAACCTCTTTTTTAAAATACGACGTATATTCATCATAATGGAGTGATTTAGTTTTGATTTTATAAAGTTCGTCATCGGTAAGCTGGAGAGTCACATCAAGTATTACGCCAAATAAACCATATCCGCCGATGACCGAAGAGAAGAGCTCCGAATTTTCTTTGCGGCTAACTGTAAGGACTTGCCCTTTCGCGTTAAGCAATCTAAATGATTCCACGGTTTCTATCAAGGCATGGTGCCGGATATCGCGGCCATGGACATTCACGCTCAAAGAACCGCCTATTGTAAAAATATTTTGAGATTGGCTCACTTTCAATGCAAGTCCATAGGGGTTGATATATTCTTGCAAATCAGCCCAGGTTGCCCCGCTTTGAACGGTGATGCGTTTACCTTTTACATCTAAATCAAGGACTTTATCGTAACGCTTCATATCGAGCAGGATTCCATTTGGATATAATGTCTGTCCACCTTGGCTGTGCTGCATTCCGCCGATGGAGATTGGATCATCGTTTTCGTTTGCTTCTAAAATGATTCTTTTGATTGCTTCCTCATTATCTTCTGCTTGTATTGCTTTCATTTTAACCGGCATCAGCCGGCTGATATCTTCTGCAATAGGGTGGTCAAGTTTGAAATGAAAAGCCTGTAGTGATAAACCGAATAATAGAGCATATAGGATGACAATGAAAAATCGTTTCATGATAAATAGCTTTCGGCTCCTCTATTAATTTGTCTGACACTCAAGTTCAATAATAAAAACAATAGTGGAGTCACCCTCACTGCTCAGTGGGATTCGACGAACATTCAATGAACTTTCCATTTAAGTAGGAGTGTATTAGGTCTTCATTTTCAAGCCATTAATGATTGTTTCGGTTAGTGGCATGGATAATGATTCCAGTGTACGTTCGGAGTTGTTTAATCCCCAATGATAAATGATCCCCATCAGACTTTGTATGATAAGTGTTGAAATTTCATCAATGGATTGGTCTGTGCTAATCCCGTTTTGTTCTTTTGCTTCTTCAATTAAGAAACGAATAATTTTAAATAGTGAGCGATTTGAATTTATAAAGTATGTATGTTCTTTTGAATCCAATGCGGAACTGTATATGACTTTCATTAAATCTTTGCCCATTTCTTCTTCTAGAAAACACATCAATTTACGAATGAAAATAGATAATTTATCAAGAGCGGCCATATCAATTGGAAACGATTGATAGACTTTTTGATAATAATCATCAACTTCTTTGAACCTCATTAAGAAGATGTCTGATTTCGCAGAAAAGTGTTGGTAAAATGATCCCTTTGATGTACCGCTTTTTTTTACGATTTCATCTACTGTAACTTTATCATAACCTTTTTCACTAAAAAGCTTTAAAGACATTTTTAAAATTTTTTCACGAGTTTTTTCTCCCCTAAGTTGCTTTTTTCTAGGTTCAATCATACAAAAAACCTCCAGGTAATAATTGACAGAATATTCACGTATGGTTTACTATCAGACTACAGTCTAGTTAGAAAGGTAATGGTCTATTTAATCTAACCTAGATTATCACTATAGACAACGATTTGGCTGCAATCACCTTCTTAGCCCCCACCGCTATGTGCAGATTTGTAAACGCTTCCAAAAAAAATCCCTTATTCTCTCCACAAAGAACGCCTGAATGAATCAAAAAACTTACCTGTTCGTGGTGTTTGTTTTCTAAAGCTCCTATCTAATCGGTTAATAGGATGTTTGAAAAGGTATATCCCTTTTCAAAGCCTTGATGATATGATGCCGTTTAAAATGTTTGTGACGTTTGCTGCCTAATCTTCGACACTGATAAAAATGCTGGTGGAACAGTAAATGCAAATGGAGGGGAGGTGGTTCTAAGCTTTTTTATGGTCCCATTAAACTTAGTAAATGACTTTATGAAATCCAGGTTGTAAAGAATCGCAAAAAAGAAATGAAAAGGATTAGCGGAAAGCGTATTTGTTTAATGTAGTAAATAGTAGCTTGCTTGAAAGGGAGGAAATAATGATGAATCGATCTATTGGTGAAATAGAGAAGAGCACGATCAGTAAAACGATGAAACGCATTCTTCCATTTATCTTGATTCTATATATTATCGCTTACTTGGACAGGGTTAATTTGGGCTATGCAGCTTTACAAATGAATGCAGAATTAGCCTTATCAGCTGAAGTATTTGGGCTGCTTTCTGGTATTTTCTTTATAGGTTATTTCTTTTTTGAAGTTCCAAGCAACATGATCATGCATAAAGTAGGGGCCCGGATATGGATTGCCCGAATCATGATTTCTTGGGGAATCGTGGTTATATTAACCGGTTTTGCGCAAACGACGATGCATTTATATATTCTCCGTTTTTTATTAGGGGTCGCTGAAGCTGGATTTTTCCCCGGGATTATTTTGTATTTAACTTATTGGTTTCGAGCCCGTGAAAGAGGACGTGCAACAGCCGTCTTACTTCTAGCATTACCGGTTGGTGGGTTAATTGGTGCTCCTGTTTCGACTTGGATTCTTGATAATATATCCTGGTTCGATATGGCAGGGTGGAGATGGATGTTCATCTTGGAAGGAATTCCAGCGATTATGATTGGAGTTGTCGTTGTTTTTTATTTAACTAATAGACCAACTAATGCAAAGTGGTTAACAAAGGAAGAAAGCGATTGGCTGGAAACTGAATTGAGTGCTGAAAGACAAGTAAGCTCGAAAATAAATAAAGTTTCCAAGCTTGATATGCTGAAGGACTCGAAGATTTGGAAGCTAGCTCTATTTTATTTCGCAGGATACACAGCAATCTATGGATTGTCTTTCTGGATGCCCACCATCATAAAATCATTATCGGAAAATGCAACATCCAATTTAGAAATAGGCTGGCTAGCGATGATACCTTCGTTAGTTGGTATACCTGCGATTATTTTTGTTGGCTGGAATTCAGATCGGACGAATGCACACAAATCACATTTACTCGTTTGCCTCATGATAGCCGTGATCGGGTTTATCGGATGCGGCTTCTCAAATAGTGTCTTTATGATGGTGCTAATGTTAACGATTACATCTTTCGGGTTATATGGGTTTACTGGATGCTTTTTTGCCTATATGACATTTTTCTTCACTGAGTCCACGGCACCTGTTGGCATAGCTCTAGTTAATTCATTTGCCGCTTTAGGTGGTTTTGTAGGACCGATGATACTAGGAACTGTTGCTTTTACGCAAGGTATGTTTATTTTATCTGGATTACTCGTGATAGGTGTCATCACTCTATTATCATTAAAATTAACGAGTGCTTCAGATGAAAACATCGTCAATGAGGTTGAAGCCCATATTAATCAATTATAATATCAATTTAAATGGAGCCATATAAGGACTATAAATAGAAACATCATTGGAAAGCATAAATTTTTCTCTGGTGTTTCTATTTATATTTTCATATAGTTATATCGTACATAAAGTAAAAATGGAATGGTTTTTAAACGAGGGGCTTCGTATTTAGAAAAAATACCGTTTGAACATGTCAAAATAGTAAATCCTATCGCTGGATTTTCTCGCCATGACTTGTCCAAAGCTTTCGCTTTCGAATAAAATGGAGGAAAGACAGTACTAATATTTGTTCAAAATGGAATGCAGCAAGAAATGGGGTGATGAAGTGGAAATTCATTTGGTGGCAAAAGATGAGATAGAAGCTCAAGGAATTCGTTGGATAGTGGAGTCCCATCTTACGGGAGTCAGACTGATCTTGTGGAAAACGATTGAGGAATTTGAAAAGGATATGAGTAATCAGCAACCGGAATTCGTCATTTTGGATATGGATATATGGACGAATGAAAGTGAAGCGATGGGTGCTTCGTTAAAGCGGAGGGGAATCCGATGGTTAGGCATTTCATCTGAGCGAATCTTTCAAACGGCTTATCGGGCCCTGCGTTTTCGTGCCGAAGATGTGCTATTCCGTCCTTTTTCTTCAGCGGATTTGGTAAAACACATTCAACAATTGCGTTTTCAATTGAGAAATGGTCAGGGGTTTCTCTCAACAAACACAATAGGTGAGGAGAGTACATTGGATATTGGTTATCCCGATTTCTTCTTGACCGAGCGGGGGCATGATATTCGGATAACCATGGTTGCATTTTTGACACCTGATAATAAGACCCTTCCTTTGGTTTATGATGAACTGCAACGATATTCTTTTACTGGGAAAAACCAAATATTCGCTTTATCGGATTTTATTTTATGCGTCCAGGAAACAAAGGAGGTTGAGGTATATAAAGAAGAATACCAAGCGTTCCTTGCTCAATGGAAAGAAAAAATGGATGAGCCTCTTGCCATCATTATCAAAGTGGGAGCTTTAGGTGAGTCATTAAAAAGGATATACCAGCAAACTCGTGAATTTACGAGGCAAATCTTTTTCGATGGTTATGATATCATTTTAGCGGAAAGCCAACAAACGTCCCATCAAGAGATGGATCCATTCCTCACACCTCTTGAACAAAGACTTTGGATAGAAATGCTCGAAAGGCGTGATGCGAAAGCCATCAGGAACTGGATCGAACGTGAATTCCTTACTTTTCAACAACCATATCCTGACCCGGAAATAGTTCGTATCCGTCTTACAAGCGTACTTGCGCAGATCCGAAGGCATATGAAATCATACGACCTGCAAAATGCTTCATTAGAAGCAATATACTATGACGTCTTTCAGCAAATCGTGCATAAACCAGTCATTCATCAAATCGTTAAAGAGCTGCATTCGTTTACCACTCATTTGCTTCTTCAGGATCATGAGCAATTACAAGAAGGAGCACGCACTCTTAGTGAAAAAGCAAGGGAACTGATTGAGTCCAACTATTGGGATGCCCAGTGGAATTTATCGACATGCGCTGATATTCTGCGGATTAATAAAAGCACTCTCAGCCGACGTTTTGCAGCTGAATCCGGCGAGTCATTTCGCCAAACACTGCATCAAGTTCGAATTAGAGAGGCTAAACGACTATTAAAAGAAACGGATTTATCATTGGAAGAAATCGCACAATTAGCAGGTTATTCACATCAAACCTATTTTAATGCCAAATTCAAACTGCTTGAAGCCTGTACTCCATCAGCTTATCGGTCTGGATTATAAAAAAAAACTGTAGACAAACTCGATAATAATGGAGTCGATCTGACCCAATAAAGTTAGACATATAGTTTAAGCAGCTTCTAAGACCTGAGTTCGGTATTCTATCGGACTCAGGTCTTTTAATTTTTCTTTCATACGTTTGTGGTTGTAGTAATAAATATTTTCTCTTCGGCAGTAAAATTTAGCCATAAAAAACACCCCGTAAATGTTAGTTTGATGTCTAACATTTACGGGGCAGTTCAACTTGACGGTTCAGTTTATGCTGAATCGTTATTATATTTCAT